>NZ_CDWRCL010000046.1:0-21500 GCF_977927575.1 Frankia sp. CcCS3 | reverse complement strand
GATTCTGATCGACCATCGGACGTGGCAGGAATGCCAGGCGCTTCGCAACCAGGGCTACCAGGTCGCCGTAATATGCCCACGGGGCCCGGGGCAGCGGCGTCACCAGATCGTCGACGGTGTCAGCATCTGGACCTATCGCGGCGCACCCCGGACCCAGGGTGTACTCAGTTACGTTTTCGAGTTCGGCTACTGCTGGGTGCGAACCGCTGTCCTGTCCGTCGCCGTGGCCCGCCGGCACGGATTCGACGTGATCCAGGCGTGTAACCCGCCGGACACGTACTGGGCGCTCGCGCTGTTCTACAAGCCGTTCGGCAAGAAGTTCGTCTTCGACCATCATGATCTCTGTCCGGAACTCTATCGCTCACGGTTCGGCAAGGACGGGGGGCTGTTGCTCCGCGCGCTGCTGCTGCTTGAACGGATGAACCAGCTGGTCGCCGACCACGTGATCGTGACCAACGAATCGTACCGGCGGCTGGCCCTGACTAGGGGGCGGCTGCCATCGGAACGGGTGACCGTCGTCCGAAACGGACCGGACCCCGAACTGATGAAGCCTGCCGCGGAGCGTCCCGAGTTGCGGCGCGGCCGGCAGCACCTTGCCTGTTATCTGGGCATAATGGGCCCGCAGGACGGTGTCGACCGACTCCTCGATGCCATACATCACTATGTCCACGTTCTCGGGCGCACCGACTGCGCCTTCGCCTTGCTGGGATTTGGTGACTGTCTGGACGATCTGCGGAAACAGTCGAGCCGGCTCGGTCTCGACGACTGGGTCGAGTTCACCGGGCGGGCCGACGACCAGATGATCCGGGACTATCTGTCCACCGCTACGGTCGGATTGTCGCCGGACCCGCGGAGCCCGCTGAACGAGGTGTCCACCATGTCCAAGACGCTCGAATACATGGCCTATGCGCTGCCGGTGGTGGCCTATGACCTGACCGAGACCCGGGTGAGCGCCGAGGACGCCGCCGTCTACGTACCCTCCGACACGGTGGCGGACTTCGCCCGGACCCTCGCCGAACTGCTGACGGACCCGGACCGACGCCGGACCCTTGGCGCCCGGGGCCGGGAGCGCATTGTGAACGAATTGTCCTGGCGGTATTCGGAGCCCAGCTACGTTGGGGTCCACGACCGGCTACGTGGTCGCCAGGCCAGCTACCCCAGTATCCCGGTCCCTCGCCAGGGCGGCTTGACCCGCGTGGGCGGCTCGGCAGCGCCGGTTCACACGGCCGGGTCCCGGGAACGAGCGGAACGATGAAGGTCGGTATTCTTGCCGGCGGTCTGGGAAGCCGGTTGGCGGAGGAGACGGTCATCAAACCAAAACCGATGATCGAGATCGGGAATCGGCCGATCATCTGGCACATCATGAAGTACTACGCCCACTTCCAGTTCGCCGATTTTACGATCGCACTGGGGTATAAAGGAGAATATATAAAACGCTGGCTGGTGGACTACGCGGCGCTGACCAGTGATCTCACGGTGTCGCTCCGGAATGGTGATGTGGAACGGCACGGGGGTACCTCGGAGGATTGGCGGGTAAATTTGGTCGACACCGGTCAGAATACCGCCACCGGCGGTCGTATCAGGCGACTCGCGCCCTGGCTCGGTGGCACGGGGACGTTCATGTTGACTTGGGGGGACGGCGTAGCGGACATCGATCTCAACACGTTGCTCGACTTCCACCGCTCGCATGGCAGGATCGCCACGCTGACCGCCGTGCGGCCACCCGCCCGGTTCGGGCACCTCGAGCTGGCCGGGGACCAGATCGTGGAGTTCTCGGAGAAACCACAGGCCGGTGAGGGCTGGATCAACGGTGCCTTCTTCGTCCTAGAACCGCAGGTCTTCGACTACATTGCCGGCGACGACACCCAGTTCGAGAAGGAGCCCCTTGAGCGGCTCGCCAAGGACGGTCAGCTCATGGCATATCGGCATGGCGGCTTCTGGCAGTGTATGGACACGGTACGCGACCGCAAACTCCTGCAGTCGCTGTGGGATGGCGACTGTGCGCCCTGGAAGGTATGGGACTGAGCTCGATGCGTATTCTGGTCACCGGACACGACGGATATATAGGAACCCGTCTCGTCCCGCTCTTCCGGGCCGCCGGGCACGATGTGGTGGGTCTGGACAGCGGACTGTTCTCTGGGTGTACCCTCGGACTCGATCCGGACTTCGTGCCGGCGTTGAAACTTGATATTCGGGACGTCCGGCCGTCCCATCTGGAGGGTTACGACGCGGTGGTCCATCTGGCGGGCATATCCAATGATCCGCTGGGTGATCTGAACCCAGCCGTGACCTATGACATCAACGCCCGGGGGACGTTGCTGGTCGGGCGCGCCGCCAAGGCCGCGGGCGTACCGCGTTTCGTCTTCTCGTCCTCGTGCAGCCTCTATGGCGCGCACGGAGACGCGCCCATCGACGAGTCGGCCGAGTTTCATCCGGTGACCCCCTACGGCGAGTCAAAAGTGATCGCCGAACGGGAGCTCGCCGAGCTTGCCGACGACGATTTCAGCCCGGTCTTCCTGCGCAACGCCACGGCGTACGGCGTCTCACCCCGACTGCGTGGTGACCTCGTGGTGAACAATCTCACCGGCTACGCGGTGACGACCGGCGAGGTTTACCTCAAGAGCGACGGGACGCCGTGGCGGCCGCTGGTACACATCGAGGACATCGCCCGGGCGATGCTCGCCGTGTGCGAGGCGCCCCGCGAGAAGATCCACCTCAAGGCCTACAACGTCGGCCGGTCGGCGGAGAACTATCGGATACGCGACGTGGCCGCGATCGTCGAGGAGGTCGTGCCGGGCGGCCGGGTGGTCTTCGCGGACACGGCCGGGCCGGACAAGCGGAACTACCGGGTGGACTGCGACCGTATCGCCGAGGAGATACCGGGATTCCGGCCGGTGTGGACCGTCCGCAAGGGGGTCGAGGAGCTCTACTTGGCCTACGTCGCCGCCTGGCTGACCAAGGAGGACCTGATCGGCTCCCGCTTCCAGCGGATCCGGCGCATCCAGCAACTCATGGCGGACGGTCTGCTCGACGCCACCCTGCGGTCGGCCGCACCGATGCGGGTGCTATGAGCGTGCTCGGCTGCCACTCCCGCGGCTCGACGTACCTGCCGTACCCGCGGTACCTGCCGTACCCGCGGCGGGGCGGCCGGTTCATCCTTCCGGTTCCGACACCGAGGGTCGTACCATGACTGACCAGTCCACCGCCTGCCCCGCCTGCGGCGGTTCCCGTCTCACCTCCTTCTATACAAAGGACGACGTCCCGTCGCACAGTTGTCTGCTGCTGGCCGGCGAGGACGAGGCCCGGGCGTTCCCGAGGGGTAACCTGCGGATCGCCTTCTGCGAGGGCTGCGGCTTCATCATGAACACGGCCTTCGATCCGGCCAAGAATCAGTATTCCGCCCGTTATGAGGAGACGCAGGCATTCTCCACCCGCTTTCAGGAGTTCGCGCGGGACCTTGCCAAGCGATGGACCGACAAGTACGACCTGTACGGGAAGACGGTCCTGGAGATCGGGTGCGGCAAGGGTGAGTTTCTCGTCCACATGGTCGAGCAGGGTGCCGGCGCCGGCATCGGGATCGACCCGGGTGTCCGGCCCGAGCGCATCACCAGCCCGGTTGCCGGCCGGCTGACCTGGATCACGGACCTCTACTCCGAGCGGTATGCGCACCTGACCGCCGACGCCGTCGTGTGCCGGCACACCCTGGAGCACATCGCGCCGGTCGGCGACTTCATGCGAATGATCCGGGCCGCGATCGGTGACCGGACCGATATCCCGGTCCTCTTTGAGCTGCCGGACGTCCTGCGGGTGCTGCAGGAGGCGGCGTTCTGGGATGTGTACTACGAGCACTGCTCCTATTTCAGCGCCGGTTCGCTGGCGAGGTTGTTCCGAGCTACCGGGTTCGAGGTGCTCGACGTCTCCCTCGACTATGACGACCAGTACCTGCTGATCGAGGCGCGGCCGTCCACCGTTCCGGCGGCCGGTGACCCGCTGCCGATCGAGGACGACCTGGCCACCCTGCGCGTCGGGGTACGGCACTTCCAGCGTGAGGTGGCCACGACGCTGAACCGGTGGAGCGAGATGCTGCGGCACGGGCAGCAGCGCGGCGAAAAGGCGGCGATCTGGGGTTCGGGCTCCAAAGGTGTGTCGTTTCTGGCGACCCTCGGCCCGGCCGCCGGCCTGGTCCGCTACGCCGTCGACATCAACCCGCACAAACACGGCATGTTCATGGCGGGCAGCGGCCACCGCATCGTCCCGTCCGAGTGGCTGCGGGAAGACAGGCCGGACCTTCTGATCATCATGAATCCGATCTATCGTGACGAGATCGCGGGGGAGTTGACCCGGCTGGGTGTCGACACCGAGCTGAGGGCCGTCTGAGTGAGCAATGTCTGTCTGGTGAACAACGTCTGTCCGGTGACCAATGTCTGTCCGGCGTGCCAGGGCACCGCGCTCGAAGACCTGGTACGTGTTGAGCGTTCGCCGGTGATGACCGGCGTGCTGTGGCCGTCGCGGGAGGCCGCTATGGCCGCGCAGCGCCGTGCTCTGGAGCTGTCGCTGTGTGCCGAGTGCGGCACCGTGGTCAATGTCGCGTTCGAGGCCGGGCTCGTCGAGTACGGCGGCGAGTATGACAACTCGCTGCACTTCTCGCCCGCCTTCCGGGCGTACGCCGAGGCGTTGGCGGACCGTCTGATCGTCCGGCACAACCTGGTGGGGCGGGAGATTGTCGAGATCGGGTCGGGCAAGGGGGACTTCCTGCGCCTGTTGTGCGCCCGGGGACTGTGTGCCGGAACCGGGTACGACCCGACCTACATCGGCCCCGAACGTGCCGACGACGCCGCGGTGACCTTTGTGGTCGACCTGTACGGTCCGCGCTATTCCCATCTCCCGGCAGATCTTGTCGTCTGCCGGCACGTCCTTGAGCACGTGTCCGATCCACTGGGCTTCCTGACCGATATCCGCAATGCGCTGGGCGGCCGGGACGCATCGCTGTATCTCGAGGTGCCCAACGGCGGCTTCGTCCTCGGCGAGGCGGGGGTGTGGGACTTCATCTACCCGCACGTGTCGTACTTCTCGCCGGCCGGACTCCGGCGGGTGGTGAGCGCGGCCGGGTTCACCGTCACCGACGCCGGGACGTCCTACGGTGACCAGTTCCTCTGGATCGAGGCCAGGACGGCGCCGCCGGCCCGTCCGCCCGGTCGGATCGGACCGGCCGCCGGCGAGGACGTGGTGGCGACGGACCGGTTCGTGGTCCAGGCCAGAAAGTTCGGTGACGTCTACCGGGAGGTTGTCGGGCGCTGGTCCGCGCATCTCGCCGACCTGGCGACGGCCGCCGATTCCGCTTGGGACGCGCCGCGTGCGCTGGTCTGGGGGGCGGGGTCCAAGGGGGTGGCATTCCTCAACGTGTTGGACGCCGGTTCCGCCGTGCGGGGAGTCGTCGACCTCAACCCGCGGAAGAGGGGCTTGTTCGTGCCCGGCACCGGGCATCCGGTGTTGGCACCCGAGGACCTGTCGGTGGAGCGGGTGGGGCGCGTTTTTCTCCCGAATCCGCTGTATCTGGACGAGGTGCGCGGCCGGTTGGCGGAACTGGGTGTGCCCGCGGAGGTCGTGCCACTTAGTAGTTGACAAGCTCGTCAGCAGAGGTCCGGCTCCGGCCGGACGGAGGGACGATGGAGAATGGCCATACCTGTCGACAGCGGCACCCAGGGTGAGGCCCGACGCAAGGGGCATGATCGCCAGGCGGGGCCTGGTGTCCCGTCACCCCGCCCGCCCGCCCGGCCGCTCGTGACGGTGGGACTACCCGTCTTCAACGGGGAGAACTTCCTGGCCCGGGCGCTGGAGTCGATCGTCGTGCAGGACTACCCGAACCTTCAGATCGTCGTCGCCGACAACGGCAGTACCGACCGAACCGAGCAGATCTGCCGGGAATTCGTCCGCCGGGATCCGCGGATCGAGTACCACCGGAGTCCGGTGAACCGCGGCGCGGCCTGGAACTACAACCGGATCGTCCACCTCGCCGAGGGAACCTACTTCAAGTGGGCCGCCCACGACGACCTCTGCGCCCCCGCGTTCGTCAGCCGGTGCGTCGCGGCCCTGACCGCCGCGTCGCCCACTGCCGTCCTGGCCTACCCCAAAACGGCGCTCATCGACCTGAACGATACGGTGACCGGTGGCTTCGAGGATGGGATGAACCTGTGTGAGCCGACGCCGCACGAGCGTCTGCGACACTTCCTGTCGACCCGCACCGAATACCATCCGGTATTCGGTGTCATACGGGCAGAAGCGATCCTGAAGACGGATCTCATCGGAAAATACGTCGGTTCCGACGTGGTTCTCCTGGCGCAACTCGCCCTGGGTGGACAGTTTGTCGAGGTGCCCGAACGCCTGTTTCTCAGGCGTTTCCACGAGAACACTTCGATGAATGCCAACCCGGGTGCTGAGGAACGCGCTCTGTGGTTTGACCCGCACCGGCAGGCACCGTCGCTGCCGATGGTGGAGAAGACCGTCCGGATGATTCATGTGATCCTGTCCCACGACCGGCTCGATCGGGTCGAGCGGGCTCGCTGCCTGGCGGTTCTGGGGCGGCAGTGGGCATTGCCCCATGCTCGGCACATGGGCGGCGAGGTACGCATGACATTCGGGACCCGAATCGGGACCCGACTCGCCGCGAAGTCCCCATCCCACCGGTCCGGGTAGCGCGACGACACGCGGGTCGGCCTGCATATCGGCGCGGCGCAGGGCGACTACATTGAATCGATCCAGGCTGATGATGGGATCGGTTCAGGCGTATGAATCCTTGGAGCCCCGAATGACAGAACCTTCTGGTCATGGTGCGGACCAGGCCTCGCCGTCGGCGTCGTCGGCTTACCGGGGGAGTCCGACATGGACATCGTGACGATCTCCAGAACGGCGTTCCGCCGATGGTATGTCATGCTTCCGATCCTGCTCGCCACGGCGGCCGCAATCGGGATCACGATGTCTGTCGCCAAGCCTGTCTACCAGTCGAAGGCCATGGTCCTCGTGGTCGGCCCGTCGGTGGAGCAGAAGCTCGCCACATCCTCCTCCGGTTCCGGGTTTATCCTGCAGCCCGTCAACCCGCTCTCCTACTTTGGCGATTCACTCAAGTTGCTGGCTCTCACGGAGTCGAAGATCATGGACTCTCGGCAGGTGCGGGAGGAGATCCGTTCGGCTGGATTCCATGGTGACTACGAGATCTCGGTGCAACCGGAGACGGTATTCCTCGATGTAACGGCCACGGCCGCCGATCCCACCGAGGCCACTCGCACCCTGGATCAGGTGGTACGTGTGATCACCGCGAAGTCGAACGATCTGCAGTCTGCTGTGCCGCCGGACCAGCGTTACCGGATAGCGCCGCTGTCCGAGCCGCCGCTGACGAGCGTGCAGCCCGCCCGTAGCCTCAAGCTGCTTGGCACCGTCGCGTTCCTCGGCGTGGCAGCGGCGCTGGGGCTGGCGCTTGCCGTCGACGCCGAGGCCGGGCGCCGGGCCCGGTCACGGGGAGGGGCGGAGCATTACGGTCCCGCCCGGGCGGGCGCCAGCCGTGGCCGTGGCCGGGGTCGGCGCGGACGGCACGCACTCCCCGAAGATCCCATGGCGGGCACTCGACGGGTCGCCTGGCGGTTCGAGGCGAACCGGTGAGAGGTGAACCGGTGACCAGCGGGCTGGTGGCCGGATGACCGCCGGCTCTCTCACCGGCCGGGCGGCGCCGGGGGCCGGGCCGTTCGGTGCCGGCCAGGCACCTGGCGCCGCCGGGTCGGTGCTCGCTGCGGTCGCGTTCGGATCCGCCGCCGTAGCGGCGGCGATGGTGCTCGGGCCGGTCGGGCCGGCCGTGGTGCTGGCCGTCCCGGCCGTGGCGGTGCCCCTGCTGGCGAGTCGGCGGGACGCGGTGACGCTGCTGACGTTGATGGTCTTCGTTCTCTTCGCCGTGCCGGCGACCTACCGGCTCCCGCCGTTGGGGAAGCTGACCGTGCCCGTCGGCCTTTGCTGTCTTGCCGGCTGGCTGGTTCACCAGGCCGCACGACGCGCCCGGTTCGACCCGGTGTTCCAGCCGGTGCGGGCCGCGACGCTGGTACTCGTATGGGTTCTCACGCTCAGTTTCGCGATGATGTTCACCCGCGTGGTGGAAGCGACAGAGGTCAGCTCCGCTCATCGCAGTCTCGTGACGGTCGTGGCGCAGGCCGGGGTGACGCTGTTGGCCGCCGATGCGATCCGGTGCCGGACCCGGCTGGACAGCCTGCTGCGCCGGGTGGTGCTGGGCGCCACCTTCATGGCCACCATCGGCGGGATCGAGTTTCTGACCGGTCGTAACTACAGCGCCGTCCTGGTCCCCCCGGGAATGTCGCTCAGACCGGACGTCGATCGCGTCGACGTCCGGTCTGGCTTCGAGCGGGTCGCAGCGACGGCCGTGCATCCGATCGAGTTCGGGGTTGTCCTGGCCGTGGTGTTGCCGTTGGCCCTGTACTACGCCGTCGCCGCCCGCGGGTGGGCGCGGGTCGGTGCCTGGGCCCAGGTCGCCGTCATCGGGGCCGTCCTGCCGATGAGCGTCTCGCGAAGCACCGCCGTGAGCGCCGCCGTGGCGATCCTGACCCTGACGGCGGTCTGGCCGGTCCGCCGCCGCCTCAACGGCCTGCTGGCGCTGGCCGGGTCCGTCCTCGTCCTGCACACGCTGTTTCCCGGTCTGCTCGAGGCGACCGTCTCGCTGTTCCTGCGGGCCGGCGCGGACCCCAGCGTGACCGGCCGCACCGAGGACTACGCCCAGGCTTGGAAGTTGTTCACGCAAAGGCTGCTCCTCGGCCGTGGACTGGGCACATTCACCCCCCACCAGTACTTCTACCTTGACAATCAGCTACTCGGCTCGGTGCTGGAGACCGGAGTCGTCGGGACAATCGTGCTGCTGGTCTGGGTCGCCGTCGGTCTCTTGGTGGCCCGTGGGGCGCGGCGTCGGGCCCGGGAACAGCATGACCGGGAACTCGGCCAGGCGTTGATGGCCTCGATCCTGGCCGGGGTCGTCAGCTTCCTCACCTTCGACGCCCTGAGCTTCGCGATGCTTGCCGGCCTGCTGTTCCTGCTCATCGGCTGCGCCGGAGCACTCTGGCGGATGACCCCCGCACCGGCGGTCCTGGCCTCCGGGTGGCAGCGGTGAGCCAGCCACCGGCCGTGACCCGGTCGTCCGTGACCCGGCCGGCCGCCCTGTTGGGGGCGGGGGAGACCGTGGCGGAGCCGTCGCCGTCCCGTCGGGCGCCGCGCGGTTCGATGGCCAGCGGAGCCCGGTGGATGTCGGTGAACCAGGTTGTCGTGCAGGTCACCCGCCTGCTGGTCCAGGTCGTCCTGGCTCACCTGCTCGAACCGCGGGCGTTCGGTCTCATGACGATGGCGCTGGTCATCGTGATGTTCCTCGAAATTCTGCGGGGTTTCGGGACCGGCATGGCGGTTGTCCAACGAGACAAGATCAGCGAGCGGCTGCTCAGCAGCGTCTTTTTCCTCAACATCGGGCTTGGTCTGGTCATCTCGGGCCTGCTGGCGTTGCTGGCGCCCGGCCTGGCCAGCCTGTACGGTGACTCGGCGCTGACGCCCGTGCTCCAGGTCCTGGGCCTCGGCCTGCTGCTCGCCAGCCTCGGTGACCTGCAGCAGTGGCTGCTCCGCCGGGAGATGAAGTTCGGTGCCGTCGCCGCGGCGAATATCATCGGGATGGCGGCCAACGTGGCCTGCTCGATCCTGTTCGCCCTGCTGGGCTACCAGGTGTGGTCACTGGTCATCGGCTATCTGGTCGGATTCGGGGTCACCACCCTCGTCGCGTGGCTGCAGTCGCCGTGGCGTCCCAGGGCGTCGTTCAGCCCCGCCGAGGTCAGGTCCGTGCTGCGTTTCAGCGCCAACCTGAGCGGGTTCAGCGTCTTCAACTTCTTTCTGCTGCACGGCGACAAGGTGATTGTCGGGCATTTCCTCGGAGCCCAGCAGTTGGGCTACTATGGCCTGGCGCAGCGGGTGCTCATGTATCCGGTGAGCACTGTTTCCACGGCGTTCCAGGAAGTCATGTTCGCCGGTCTGTCCCGGCTCCAGGACGATCACGCCGCGATCCGCCGGGTCTATTTCCGGTCATGCGCGCTCGCCGCTCTGGTCTGTTTTCCGGTCATGGCCGGACTCACTGTCGTCGCGCGCGACGTCGTCCTGGTCGTGCTCGGCGCGCGCTGGGAACGGCTGGTGCCGCTCATCTGGCTGCTCGCCCCGATCGGCGGCATCCAGTCGGTGAGTTTCAGCGTCGGGGTCCTCTACAACGTGAAGGGAAGAACTGACCTGCTGCTGCGCTGGGGAATCTTCTCCGGCCTGCTGATGCTCGGCAGCTACTTCGCCGGCCTGCCGTGGGGAATCAACGGGGTCGCGGCGGCGTACGCCATCGTGATCGTCCTCCTGCTACCGCCCGGCTTCGCGATTCCCTTCAGACTGGTGGACGCGAAGCCGCGCGAGTTGGTCACCGCGGTCTGGCCGCACGTCGTGGCGACCGCGGGGACCGTCGCCGTGATGGCCGCTGTCCAGTGGCTCACCCACGGGTTCCGGCTTGCCCGCCCAGTGTGCCTGTTGGCGAGCGTGCTGGCCGGTGCCGCGACCTACATCATGATCACGTGGAGACAACGCCCACCCGCGTTGGCGGACCTACTGCAGTATGCCCGGCGCGCGAGCGCCGGCTCGGGGCAGCCTGCTCCGGCGTCGTCGCGCAGAGACGACGCGCTGGGCCCGACGGCTCACGGGTGAACCCGATGGCTCAACGGTGAAGGAGTCCACTCTTATGGAAGATGCCCCCACGGCGGGCCAGCGGGACGTGGTGCTGGCCCTGCCGATCGAGACGCTCCAGGACATGGCGATCAGGGCGTACATGCGTCCTCCCGATCGTCTACTGCTCACCCTGCTGCGATCGCCCAGGGTCCGGCGCGTGGTCGTGGCCGAGCCGTTTCGGAGCCACCTCGGTACGGTGCTGCGGGGCGGCCGGACCACCGTCCTGCCACCGTCCGGTGGCGTTGAGGGGCATCTGGTGTCGCCGCAGCGGTGGCGCCGCAAGGACCCGGTGACGCTGCCGTCGCTGCGGGCGGCCTATCGGCGGTATGACAGGAGGCTCGGCCGGGCCGCGGGCCGGGCCGGCTGCAAACGACCCGTCGTGATCACTATGTATCCGCCGCTGGCGGGCTTCGCCGACATGTCCTGGGCCGGCTTGGTCATGTACTACGCCCGGGACGACTGGGCGACCCACCCATCGCTACGGCGGTGGCATCCGGCCTTCCGGCATGCCTACGAGGAGATCCGGCGCCGGCGGCTGCCGGTCATCGCGGTGTCCAGGCCGCTGCTGGAACGCCTCCATCCGACCGGTGCCGGGCCGACCGGTGCCGGGCTGGTCGTGCACAACGGTGTCGACCCGGCCGAGTGGCTGCGCCCGCCGTCCCCGCCGGACTGGCTCCGGCGCCTCCCTCGGCCGTGGTGCGTGTACGCGGGCACCGTCGACACCCGCCTCGATCTGGACATGATTCGCCGCCTGGCGTCGGCCGGCACCGTGATTCTGGCCGGCCCCATCCCGGACGAGGCCTCCGTCCGGTCGCTGCGGATGCTGCGGTCGGTGCGGTTGCCCGGACATCTGCCCCGGCCGGCCGTGACCGGTCTGATCGCCGCGGCCGACGTGTGCCTGCTCACCCACCGGAGCACTCCGTTGACCGAGGCTATGGACCCCATCAAGATCTACGAATATCTGGCAGCCGGGCGTCCCGTCCTCGCCACGGACCTTGCCCCGGTTCGGGGCATCGGGCGGCGGGTCCGACTGCTGCGTCCGGGGGACGATCCGGTGGCGGCGATGAACGAGATCCTGACCTGGCCGGCCGTCACGGAGGCTGACCGGCTGGATTTCGTCGCGGACAACAGCTGGTCCGCTCGGCACGTCGCCTTCCTGGACTTCGTCCTCGGCCCGGCCGCGCCCGCCGAGCCCCGTCTCCTGGCAGTGCAGGCGTAGACCGGCTGGAGTTCCCCGCTCGGGTCTCCAGACCCACGAAAAGGGCCGGTACGGCGCGGCCCCCGGCTCGGTGGGATAGCTCTGGAAGGATTCGATGGCTCGCGCTGATTTGACCAATCGACACCGGTATGTCCTGATTGGATCCGTGGCGGTGCTCGTGGCGCTGGTGGCGGGCGGTGGGCTGCTGGTCGCCCTTCGCTCGAGAGACGGGCCCGCGCGGACGGCGGGCACACCGGCCCCCGCCACTGTCCCGGCCACTGTCCCGGCCGGGGTTTCACCGGATGGCGGTGCCGCGACCCGGGATGGCGGTGCCGCGACCCGCGGCCTACCAGGGGGCGACCCGGCCGCGGCCCGAGGATGCGACCGCAAGCCGGACGCCTCGAACACCGGCCCCGCGCCCGGATCCCGGTTCCAGCCGATGCCCGCCGGGAAACTGGCCACTCCCGGACAGGTACTGGAGAACAAGGAGTTCTCCGGACTCATCGACATCTATGCCGACAACGTGACGATAAGAAACTCGATCGTCCACGATGGCATCCGCGTGCGCGGAAGTAATGTGCTGATCGATCACGTGGCGACAAGTGGGATCGCAATCAGAGGTGGCGCAGGTCACGTCATCCAGTACAGTAATCTTTCCGGTGGCGACGACGGCTTCCACATCTCGTCCACGCTCGGACCGGTTTCCGGCGTCACCATCCGTCATAACTACGTCCATGACCGAGGGCCACCGAAAGGGGCCCATACCGACGGCATCCAGGTCCGCGGGGTCCGGGACCTGAGTGTGGTGTGTAACAACCTCGACCTCTCCCCGTACGACAAGACCCAGACAGCCGTCGTCTTTCTGGAGTGGGCGAACGGAGGTAACCGTGATGTGGTTATCGACCACAATTGGTTGAACGCCGGCGGAACGACGCTTGTGGTCGCTGCCAGGAACCTCCGCGTGACGGACAACCGTTTCGGCCGCGGCTTCCGCTGGAGTGTCTGCCGGCTGGGCAACGACGATGCCGGTAAGACCACTTTCTTCAGTGCCGGGAACGTCTGGGCGGACACCGGCCGGCCGGTGGTCCTGTGTGGCCGGACCCGATGAGTGGCCGGACCCGAGGCAAGGTCAGAGACACGATGGCGATGGCGATGGCGATGGCGATGGTGCTGGGCTGCCCCCGCGGCTGCTGCCGTCGCGCTCCCACGTGCCGAGGTCCCCGCGGCGAACCTTCCGGCGGGCGAGCATCTTCGCCACGGTGGAGACCGCGAGATACGCCGGCGCCGCGCCGAGCAGGCGGGGCTCGGCGCGGACCACCCTGAGCCAGTCCACGGACCCGCCGGCGAGGCCACGACCACCCTTCGTGGGACCGCCCGCGGGCGCCAGCCCGAGGGCGCGCAGTTGGGCGTTGCCGGCGAAAACCCGGCTTTTCTGTCGAACGAGGTCGCGTGCGGTCCGGGCCGGATGTACGACGAAACAGGTGCCGTCGACCGTGCATCGCTCATCCGGTGCGAACCGGTGATAGAGAAAGAAGTCATCTGCGATTGCGTCCGGGAAACGATCGAAACAGGCCCGGCCCTGCTCACTCACTCCAATGACCCCACCGATTCGGCCGTTGCGCACATAGGGCAGCCGCAGCCAGATGCGGTAGTAGTCGCGTACTACGCGGCTCGTGCCGGCAAGATGGATTGTCAGGCGCGGTGATGCGGCCAGTGCCGGGCCGGTCCGCAGCACGTCGGCCACCCGCAGCAGGTCGGCGCCGGACACCTCCAGGTCGGCGTCCACATAGAATCGCGGGAAGGCGGTGACCTCGGCGTCGCCAAGGTTCAGCGCGGCCGCCTTGCCGGCCTTCGCGGTCTCCACGCAGCGGACACCTCGGTCGCGGGCCCGACGGGCGGTCTCGTCGGAGCAGCCGTTGGCGACCACGACGATCTCCAGGTCCTCGGGGGCGGCGCCGTCGGCGAGCCGGTCAAGGCAGCGGCCGATCACGGCCGCCTCGTTATAGGCCGGAATGACGACGCTTGCGCGCGCATGCTTATGGTGCGCCGGGGCTGCGGGGGTTTTTCCGCTCGCCGGGTCGGCGCGATCCGACTGTTGCATGACAAAATCCACTGTCTGATCACCCCAGGCCGGCGCCGGCCCGCGCGACGCAGTCGTATTCAGGTAGGCGGGCGGCACACACGGTAGACCATCGTGGCCGGACCGGGTGCGTGCGTGGGGACCCGACGACACTTCCCGTGGTGACGCCCGGCGCTGGCGACTGGCTGGCCGATGTCGCCGGTCGACGGCCCGGCTCGCTGGAGATCGCCCGCTGCGCCCTGCGAAGGGCCAGTCGGATATTTACGCTTTCCACCGCCCAGATTCCGCCGCTCCGAACGCAGCTTGGCATTCCTGAAAGCCGTTTCTCGTACGTTCCGTTCGGGGGCGACTCCACATTTTTCCGGCCATCTGGAAACCCTCCGAAGAAAGGGCCCGTGGTGAGTGTCGGAAATGATCGGCACCGCGACTTCGAAACGTTGGTCCGCGGCCTGTCCCAGGGGCGGAGCAGGCTGGCGGAGATGAGGCTGGCGGAGCTGAGACTCGAGCTGGTGACAGCCCGAAACGTGGCCGTGCCACCGTGGCTCGGCCGGCGTCGGAACCGTCTTACTCTTCCCGAGGTGAGCGACCTGTACAGGACCGCATCGATGGTGGTCGTCTGCCTCCGGCCCAATCTTCACGTGAGCGGCGTCACCGTCGTGTTGGAGGCGATGGCCAGTGGTCGTCCCGTCGTGGTGACCGATACCCCCGGCATCCGGGACTACGTCGATCACGGCCGTACCGGTATTCTCGTTCCGCCCTACGACACCGATGCGCTCGCTGAAGCGGTCGTGCAGCTGGTGCTCGACCCGGACCGGGCGGCCGCGCTCGGTGCGGCCGCCCACCTGGACGTCGAGCACCGCCTGAACACGGAAGCCCAGGCCCGCCGGTTCGCGACTTTGTTGAGAGACCTCTAGCCCGGCCCGGGAAACGGAGAATCCGTGGTCAGGAGAAATACCGACAGATGGGGGTTCGGGGCTGGCCGGGGTCCTCGGGCACCGACGATTTCCTCGGTCGTGGTCAGGTACCGGCATGTTTGAATGACGGTGTGGTTTCCGCTGCGTCGTCACCGCCGGCCGGTGAGCGGCGGTCATCCGGCCCCCCGCCGGAGGCGGGCCGGGCTGCGCGCCACCGGTGGGGACGAGCGGGGCGACGCCGGCTCATCGTGATGCTGTTCGCGGTGGTCCTGGCAGGTTTCACCGCGCTTACCCTTCGGCTGTTCGTATTCCCGGCCGCCGACGTGCCCGTCCAGGCGGACGCCATCGTCATGTTGGCGGGTCCGGGGGACAGAACCGGCAAGGCGATCGAACTGGCCCGTACCGGTTACGCTCCCGTCCTCGTGATGTCTACCCCCGGGATGCGGTGGTGCTCCGCCCACGAGGCACCGAAGGTGGAGGTGATCTGCTTTTCTCCGCACCCGGTGACCACTCGGGGCGAGGCGCGGGCAACCGCTGAGCTCGCCGCCCGACATGGCTGGACCAGGATCCTCTTCGTCACCGGCCGCGCGCAGGACACCCGCGCCCGTGTCCGCATCAGCCGCTGCTTCCACGGTGATCTGCGGGTCACTGTGGTCGGCCCGCGTCGCCTCCGGGAATGGCCTTATGCGATCGCCTACGAATGGGGCGCCCTCGCAAAGGCACTGATCTGGCAGCGGAGCTGCTGACCCCGAGGAGCCGACCGGGGACCGGGTGGGAATGCTGGCCCGCGTTGCGAGGACCCGGAATGCGCCAGAAACGCCACCGGCCCGCGGTCGGATAACCAACCGAACGACAACCCGTCGTCTAGGGTGAGGCAGGAACTGGCGGCCGGGGCCAGTTGGCACGATCAGCGTTACGGCCGACGGCCGGACCACCACTGCCGACACAGATTACCTGGGTCTGGAGAGGGAAATGGGCGTCGACGTCTCGATCCTGATCGTCTCCTACAACACCGGCGCCATGACGGCGGCATGCCTGGAGTCCTGTGTAGCCGCGTCCGACGGTCTAGCGACCGAGATGATCGTCCTGGACAACGCCTCCACGGACGACTCTGTCTCGATCATCCGTGGTCGGTTTCCCGCGGTGAACCTGATCGAGCAGAGGACGAACCTCGGCTTCGGCCGGGCGGTCAACCTCGCGGCCTCCCACGCGAAGGGGGAGTACCTGCTCCTCCTCAACCCCGACACGGTGGTGCTCCCCGGCGCGGTCGCGAACCTGCTGGACTTCGCGCGGGCCAACCCGAGGCACGGCATCTACGGCGGTCGCACCCTCGGTCCGGACCGGACCATCGACCCCAGGTCGTGCTGGGCTGTCCCGACCGTCTGGAGCCATGTGTGCTTCGGCCTCGGACTGTCCACCGCCTTCCGGCGTTCGGCCCTGTTCGATCCCGAATCAATGGGACCGTGGCCTCGCGACACGGTTCGGGCCGTGGGGGTGGTGACGGGCTGCCTGTTGCTCATCCCACGCGCGCTGTTCGAGCAGCTCGGTGGCTTCGACCCCCGTTTCTTCATGTACGGCGAGGACGTCGACCTGTCGATCCGGGCCCGCCGAGCCGGCCTGGATCCCGTGATCACACCCGGCGCGGTCGTGGTTCACCATGGCGGTGCGTCCTCCGCCGGATGGGCGGACAAGCACGTGCTGGTGATGACGGGCAAGGTGACACTGGCGCGGACCCGTTGGACCGGGTGGCGCCGGACGGTGTGTCTGGCGATGCTGCTCCTCGGGGTGGCGCTGCGGGCGGCCCTCGCCACGGTAACCGGCCGGCCGGCCGGCGCCGGGAGCGGCGGCTGGCGCGTCGTCTGGACTCGGCGGGCCGACTGGCGGGCCGGCTATCCGCCCCTTCCGCCAGCCTAGAATGCGCCGGACCGCCGCAGAACGGCGCGAACAGTCCGGGCGATGATGGCGAGGTCGAGCATGATCGACCAGTTCTCGACATAGTAGAGGTCGAGCCGCACCCCGTCCCGCCAGGGCAGTTCTGAACGCCCATTTACCTGCCACAGTCCGGTCAGGCCGGGCTTGACCTTGAATCGACGGTGGACGGAGTCGTGATATTGAGCGACCTCTGCCGGCAGCGGCGGCCGCGGCCCCACCAGCGACATCTCGCCGCGGAGGACGTTGACGAGTTGCGGCAGCTCGTCGATCGACAGGTGCCGTAGCGTCCGTCCGACCCGAGTGACGCGGGGGTCGTCGCGAATCTTGAAAAGTGGCCCGTCAGCCTCGTTGCGCTCCTCCAGGGCTGCCCGGCGCCGTTCGGCGTCCACGTACATCGTCCGGAACTTGAGGATCTGGAACGCGCGGCCGTCCTTACCCACCCGGGTCTGGCGAAACCACGCCGGTCCGGTGCTGTCGACCCGGATGGTCAACGCGACGAGAAGCAGCAGCGGAGACAGGGTAACGAGGGCCATGGCGGCAAGGATTCGGTCGAAGATGTCTTTGGCGACCTTTCGCCAACCGGTATAGACCGGGCTCTCCACGTGTAGCAGGGGGAGACCTGCGATCGGCCGCAGGGACACCCGCGGTCCGGCGATTCCGGCCATACTCGACGCGATGACGAGATCGACACCGGTCCCCTCGAGGTCCCAGGCGATCCGCTTGGCGGCTTCGATGTTGACCGCCGCGGATGAGGCGACCACCACCGTGTCGGCCATGGCGCGGGCGACGGCGGACCGCAGCGCCGGCAGGGCACCGAGGACGGGAAAGGGAAAATAATCGGCCGAGTAGTCGTCCTGCCGGGGTAGGCATGCGCCGACGATCTCGAATCCGGCCGCGGGTTCATATCGGAACTCGCTGACGAGTTCGGCCACCGTGCTACGGTCACCGACGACGACAACCCGGTGGCGGGCACGGCCGGCCCGCCGAGCCGCCACCAGCCGCCGGCGGGCGAGCATCCGACCGGTAATCAGCAGCAGCAGCCCCAGCGGCAGGACCACCAGACAGAACCCGCGAGCGACTTCTGCGCGCAGGACGTAGGAGAGGATCGCCGTCGTGCCCCACAGTCGGAACGTCGCGACGCTGATCCGCCGGTATTCCTCGGTTCCGATGCCCAGATATTTCGTCTGATAGGTATCGGCGGCGCCGAGCATGGCGAGCCAGCCCAGTCCGATACCTATCGCGACGGAGAGATATGACGCCCCGTGGACGGTTGGGTTCGAATTCATACCGAACCGGAGGACATAGGAACAGGTAAGCGCGACCGTGATTGCCGTGGCATCGATGATGAAGATTCTGGCGGTCAGCCGGACCTTCCACTCCGGCGGCCCGGCTGCCGGCGGCTCTGGTTGCCGTTGTTGCGGAATAGCCGGGATGGTTGTGTCCCGGGGCGTGGCCGCCACCGACGAGAGCATCGCGGGGTCCTCGTCCCGCCCTCCGGTTGAGTCAGGCACCTCGGGCCTTCGTCGTGCGGTTTCCCCGGCCTTGGCCATATCGGTTGTTCTCCGCTCCATCGGATGGCAGTGGGTGTTCATAGTTGCTGCTGGGTTGGACCTGGAACGATCCGCTCCCGTAGCCGGCGAAGGTGAGCCAGTCGGTGAGCAGCCCCAGTGACCCGCCGGTCGTGGCGAACGTACGCACCTCAGTGGTCGCGCGTCCAGAACCCCGTCTGGCCACCCCGTCTGGACGCGTATCGCCGCCGCGTCCGTGTCTAGGTGAACGCATCCGCTGGCCATGCCCCGACCGGCCGGGGAAACGGTTGGGCCGCCGGTTGCGTACCGTCCGCCGCCGACGATGAGGAAATATCCCGACCCCCGTCGGCGACACGCCAGCACCGGGCTTCCGGAGCTATCAACATCCATTATTTAGAGTCACGGCGCGTGACGAGCGCGTGGTCGGAAGCTCGGCAGGACGAAATTCCACCGTAGTCCACCGGCCATCCAGGTCTGTCCAGGGGGCGTCCTTGTCTGGTTCGGGTGATTCGTCATCGGTAAGCGTGGTGATTCCGACGCTCAACGAGGCGCGGAATCTGCGGGAAGTATTTGGCCGACTTCCGGTGGACGCCGAAATAATCCTGGTGGATGGGAACTCCACCGATGACACCGTCCGACTGGCCCGCGAGCTACGCCCCGGCGTGGTCGTCGTCCGCCAGACCCGATACGGCAAGGGCAACGCCATGGCCTGCGGCTTTGCCGTGGCATCGGGGGACATTGTTGTCACGCTCGACGCCGACGGCTCGGCCGACCCGGCCGAGATACCCCCCGGATGTCGTCGGCATGCCGACTGATCCACTGCTCGATGTAGTGCCGGTAGACCGGCAGCCCGCGGTCCCATCCGTAGCGGTCGCTGAACGGCCTGACCCGTTTCATGTTCCCCCACGAAACCCGGTGTCCCGGCGCGTTCCGCAACGTCCAGTATGCTATCTGCTGCGCCTTTTGCTGCACCATTCGTGGTGATCGCCGGTAGCAGCGGAGAGCCCATTCCGGTGGGAGTTTCTCTATCTCGACCTCCGTATTCGGCGCCATGAGACCTCCTCGTTGCACCACGTCACCGCCTTCCTTGTTGTCTTCTGTCTCACTGCTTGGCGGCTGCTCGCCGCTCCTGGGCGTAGAGCAATGGTCCGGCGGTGTAGCCGGTGAACTCCCGCAGCAGGGCACCCTTCGGGGCCTGGACCCGCCCGTCGAGCCGCTGGCTCGTCGCATGGCCGATGCGGGCCATCCCACGCAGGCCTCGTGGGATGCGACGTACCACCTCACCCCGGGTCGACCGCTGGAGAAGCAGCTTGGCCAGGAAGGCAGTGAAACCGGAGCCGTAGCTGAACATCTGGGCGAGCAGCGCCGCGTCGTCGGCGCGGTGGTGATGCCAGACGAAGGCGGCTGGTTCGTAGGCGATCGCTCGGCCCGCCCGCAGCCTGCGCACGAAGAGGTCGAGGTCCTCGCCGCCCCGGCTCCTGGTGCCCGGTCCCAACGTCTCGTCGAAGCCGCCGAGGTCCCGCAGGAACGCGGCGTCGAACCCGAAATTCGCGCCGGTGCCGACGAAACCTATGTAGGGGTACAGCGGACCGTGCCGCTCGTTGTCGGCGAGGTCGAAAAGCACCGGCTCGCAGCGGGTGGACCAGTACGACGCCCGGGCGTCGAAGTAGGCTTCGGCCGCGCTCGCGATGCTCGCCGTGCAGACGAGTCCCGTGACGCACGCAACGTCCGGCTGGCGCCGGAAACCCCCCGCGCCAGCGCGAGCCCGCGGTTGCGGGCGCGGGAGAGACCCGGGTGTGGTTCGGGGACATGGCGGAATCGTTCGTCGGTGGCCGCAAACGAGTCGACGACCCGCTTCGTGGCGTCGCTCGACGGTGCATTGTCCACGATGAGGAACTCGACGGCCGGATAGGTGATCTCCGTGAGTCGACGCAGGCAGTTGGCCAGGATCTCACTGCGGTCTCTGGTGGGGACGACGACGGAGACGAGATCCGTGGAATCGAGATCTGTGGATTGAACCTTGTTTGGGCAGGCCTCGGTGGCTGCGGCAGGCCTGGTGCGGGCCTCGAGGCGCTCGAGCGGGCGGAGACCCTCGCTGACCAGGTGATCGTTCATGCGCCCGCCGAACTCCGACCAGACCCTGCCGAGCAGCTCATCGACGTCGATGCCGGTGGCCGTCCTGGCGGCCGCGGCATAGCCGAGCGGCTCACCGTGCAGCAGGACGAGGACCCGCGCACGTCGCTGATGGTCGCGTGGCGGCACGGCCGAGCGCACGACGCCCTCGGCCGACACCTCGAGCTGACAGCAGCAGGTACCCTCGTCGGTCGCGGCCGGACCGGTTGGGGACTCCCGATTCCCGTGCGGGTTCATCCGGCGCTCCTCGCCTCGTGATCTTCTGCCTCGTGATCCCCGGCGCGTCCGCGGATCGTCCGTTGGGCCGGGATAACTCGACGCAATGCCCCACCCAGTTCCCGCTCGAGGTCGGGGCGTCGGTAAACCTGCGGTCTGCGTGCCGTCTCGACGAGCGCATCAACGCGGGTCTGGCGCCCCACCTCGATCCTGGGCAGGGCATAGCGGTCCTGAGCTGTCGGGAAGGCACGCCGAGTCAGCAGCGTGAACGCCGCGTCGTATCCCGCTTTCTTCACCATCATGCGCACGCGCGCGTCATGTTCCCCGTAGGGATAGGCGAACAGGCGTGGCCTCGGCAGCCCGATGGCCGCGAGGTCGCTGCGCGCCGCGGAAAGCTCGTCCCACAGGCCGGCCCTGCTCATCCTCGTCAACTCCCGTGAGTGCGGGAGTGCGCCGCCACTTCCCAGCCTTCCCGGTGAAGGGCGCGCAGCCGGCTCGCGTCGAGGAGCGGTAGCCTGGCGGCGCCGTTCACCGCATCCCACCTGTTCCAACCGCCGATCTCTTTCGTGACCACGAAAACCGTCGCGGGAATACCAAGTTCCCGAAGGACGGGCACGGCATGCTCGAACAGACTCGCATAGGCGTCGTCGAAGGTGAGGACCAGGGACTGATGCCGGGTCTTCGAAGTTAACCGGGGTGGGCGTGAGACCCCAGCC
>NZ_CDWRCL010000045.1:0-21841 GCF_977927575.1 Frankia sp. CcCS3 | reverse complement strand
TTCGGGGGCCGAGCCTTCGGGGGCCGGAGATCGCGAGAGGCCTCCTGTGGTGGTGGGTCGGCTGCCGCTGGGGGGTAGCCGACCCGCCTCCTGCTGTTTTCGGCGGTTCGCCAGAATGTCATTCGTTTCTGAGTGTCGCTAACGAGTACCGTCGTGAGATGGAGACCGAGACGGCACGTGAGGCCGAACTCGCGTCCGCGCTGCGCCTGTCGGTGATGCGGCTTTCTCGGCGCATGCGCCAGGAACGGTCGAGCCGGCTCACCCCCACGCAGACTTCCGCGCTTGCTACGCTGAAGCGGCATGGCCCCATGACGCTCGGGGAGATCGCCGTCCACGAGCGCGTCCAGCCGCCGTCGATGACCCGGGTGATCGCGCATCTGGCCGTCACCGGGCTCGTCGAGCGCCGGCCGCACCCCACCGACGGCCGTCAAGTGATCGCTGAGGTGACCGAGGCGGGTCGAGCCCTGCTCGAGGACGACCGTCGGCGCCGGGACGAATGGCTGACCGATCGGCTGGCCGAGCTCTCACTCGAGGAGATCGCCGCGCTGAACCGCGCCGCACCGATCCTGGACGCGCTTGCCGGCTCGTAGGCCGCCCGCCGATCCGAGCATCGTTCCAAGCGCCATTCAGAGCTCCACCCAACCGCCCCGCTGATGGGAGGTCTGCGCGGCGGCCATCAGATGGTTCGCAGTGAGCAGGTCGTGGAAGGTGGCGCCGCGGACCAGCCGGGCGTCGTCGAGTTCGGTGGCGCGCACCACGTCGTAGGTGGCCTCCACCAGCCCCGGCCGGGAGGTCGGCACGGTCGGCATCATCAGATCCCGGATGCCGCTGCCGTCCTGGCGGCGGACCAGACGGCCCTGGACGACGATGCGTCCGGAGTCGCCGCACACCGTGAGGGTGGCGGTGCCGAGGTCCCCGCCCATCTGCTCGTTGATCAGAACCGTCGCGCCGCTCGCCGCCAGCAGGGCCAGCGTCACCGGTGCGTCCGGGGTGAGCGCCGGGGCGGGCATCGCGGCCGGATCGGCGCAGACCGCGAGGATCTCGCCGCACCAGCGCGTCGCCAGATCGATGATCTCGACCCGCCCGGCGGGCCCGTTCGGCGCGCCCACCACGGTCATCTGGGTGAGCCGGCCCAGGGAGGGAACGGTCGCCGCGACGTGGGTGGCGGCAGGCCAGGCCCGCCCGTCGAGCGCGACCACGTGGGCGAGATCACCCTCCTCGGCGAGGTCGGCGACCGCGCGCAGGGCCTCGGCCTCGACGGTCGCCGGCCCGGCCAGGAGCACGTGCAGGCCGATCTCGGCCGCTTGCCGGGCGACGATGTCGGACGCGGGCGGCGGCATCTCCACGCAGACCGCCTCGATGTCGTCCGAGAGCAGGGTGAGCAGATCTGCGTACGCCCGTCGGACACCTGCCTCGGCGGCCCAGGCCAGGGACTCCAGCGGTTCCGGGGCGAGGAGACCGACGACGTCGACCCCGGCATCGCGCAGCACCTCGGCGGTGGTGCTGTCCGAGCCATCGGTGACCAGGGCCATCGCGAGGGGCAGGTCCGGCTGCCGCCGGCGCACGACGCGCCGCAGCTCCCGCCATGCCTGAGAAAGGGCGGGATCGCGCGGCGGCACCAGATCGGGGAGCGTCGTCACAGCATTGATAGTGCTCCCCGTCTGGTGGCGAGGGTCGCCGGTCAGCCCGATTGTCGCCGAGAATCGACCGGAGGCCGAGCGCTCGCCATCCGAGCCCGGAGCAGGTCCGTGTCGCACTGTTCGTCTCGTCCCAGGGAGACTGTCGTCCCAGGGAGAGGGAGCCTGTCATTCCAGGGAGGTTGTCGTTCCAGGGAGGTTGTCGTTCCAGGGAGGTTGTCGTTCCAGGGAGGTTGAGCTGGCGACCAGACTGTTCGTGGCGGCCGTCCCACCCCCCGAGGTCGCCGAGGCGCTGCTCGCGGCCGTGCACAGGACGCGCGCCGCGGCGGCGGATCTGCGCTGGACCACGCCGGACCAGTGGCACGTCACGTTCGCCTTCCTCGGGCCAGTGCCGGACGACCGGCGCGCCGAGTTCGACGCGAGACTGGCGCGGGTGGCACGCCGGCACGGCCCGTTCGCCGTCGAGACGGTCGGTGGCGGACGGTTCGGCGACCGGGTGCTGTGGACCGCGGTGCGGCAGCCACCGCCGGTGACCGCGGACGCATCCGTCGACTGCATTGCCGCAGCCGCAGCCGCAGCCGCCGGTGACGTGGCAGGCTCGCGAGCCAGCCCACGCCTGACGGCGCTGGCAGTGGGGGTCCGGCGGGCCGCCGAGCGTGCCGGGGCGGCCGGCCGGGACACCCGTCCGCTGCGCGCACATCTGACGCTCGCCCGGGTGCCGAACGGGCGCGGGCGGGCACTGCAACCGCTCGTCGAGCTGTTGCGTGCCGATGTCCCACCGCTGCCCTGGAGCGTCGAGCGTCTCATCCTGATGAGCAGCTCGGGCGGCGGCGAGTCCGGATCATCCCCCACCTACCGGGCGGAGACGGTCTGGGACCTCGTCGGCGGTCAACCGTCGGTCGAGGGATCCGCCGGGCGGTAGCGGTAGCCCACGCGGCGGATGGTCTCGATGCGATCCCGGTGCTCCGGGCCGAGCTTGCGTCGCAGCCGCGTCACCAGGACATCCACCGTGCGGATATCGGGAGCCGACTCGTCGTCGACCTGATGGCCCCAGACCGAGCAGAGCAGTGCCTCCCGGCTGTACGCCTGCCCGGGATGGCGGACGAAGAAGTCCAGTACCTCGAACTCCAGGTAGGTCAGCTGCAGGGCCCGGCCGTCAACGGTGGCGAGCCAGGCGGTGCGGTCGACCCACACCCCGCGCCGGGGCGGCGCCGCGATCTCCCACTGGCCGGTCCGGAGGCCGGCGCCGGGCGTGTGTGCGGGCGCCGTCGCGGGCAGGGATGGTCTCGGCAGGGACGGTCGTGGAAGGGACGCCGCCGGGACGGACGCCGCACGGGCGGGCGCGGTGCGGGGCGTCCGGTACGGGAGGACGGTCGTCTGTGGGGGCATTGCTGGCCTTTCGGTCAGGTTTCTCTCGGTCACCGAAGATCGGGCGGGCGGCGAGATGCCGTCGACGTGTCAGCGTTCTGGACGGTGGGTGTTCTGGACGGTGGGTCCGCCGGGTACGCGGCGCGGTGGCGCGAAGATGGTGGCGGTGCCTCTCACCGTCGGCGGCGGGGGAGGGCGGGGCCGATGCTGTTCGGGGGAGGTCGGCATATGCAGCTACCAGCGATGACGCTGCCCGGTGGGGCTTTCCTGGCGATACTCGCCGGTTCACGCGAGACGAGGCAACGTCGGTCGACAGGCGGTGGTGTGTCCTAGTAAAGCGTCCGGATCGGCTGACGCTTCGTGAAGCGCCGTGCGGGAGACAGACGCCTGCCCGTCAGGCCGCCGGACAGGCGGCCGAGGCAACGCGGAGCAGATCAATGTGGCCCCGGGTGACCAGGATCAGCCGCTTCAACACAAGAGCAACGGAAGCACACTGCTTCGGCGGTTGCCAAGCATTGAAAAGTATGACTTATCTCACTTCTTGGTCTTTCGGTTGGATCTGTGGTGCATGGCGCAGGCCGTGGAGGTCCCGGGATGTCAATCTTCCCGATGGAAAATCGTGAATATACTCACGGGACTGTTCCAGGAACCGCGGCCGGGGACGTCGGGAACAGGAGATGCCGTGGCTCTGCCTGATTTCTTCGTGATCGGTGCTCCCGACGCGGGTACGGAGGTCTTGCACGAGGAACTCGGCCGCCATCGATCCGTCTTCATGTCCGAGATCCCGCAACCGGGGTACTTCCTGGCCGGGCGCATCCCGGAAAGCGGGCTCGATGTCACCACGGCCGGCCGGGCCGGCGTCGTCTGTTCCGCTTGGGACGAGGCCGGCAGGAGTGCCGGCCTTCCGGGCTGTGTGGCTTGCGCCGGGCCGGGCGAGCGATCACTTGTCCGTCGGCGATCCGACTACGAGGCGCTGTTCGACGCGGCTCCGGCGGGCGCGGTGCGCGGCGAGAGCACCCCGTATTATCTCGCCGACTTTACGGCGTTGCGGCATATTCACGAACTGCTTCCCTACGCGAAGCTCATCGTCGTTCTTCGCGATCCGGTGGAGCGGGCCTACGCGAACTGGGTCCGGATGCGGCTGGCCGGTCTTGAGGACCTCGACGATTTCGGACGTGCCGTGGCCGCCGAGGCCGCCCGGACGGCCGCGGGCTGGCCCTGGCCGTGGCGCTACCTGGCTCTGGGCAGGTACGGTACGCAGCTGCAGCGGCTGTTCACGCTGTTCCCCCGCGAGCAGGTACTCCTGACGGCGCACCGCGATCTGATCGGGGATCCCGCCGCCGTCATCCGACGAGCCCACGGTTTCTTGGGGGTCAAGCTGGGGGTCGAGCGCCGAGGCCGACCCGGACTACCCGGGACGTCCGTGCCGGCGCTCCCGTCCGTGCTGGCTTTCCCGGCCCCCCGGCTGGATCCGGCGATCGGGGCCCGGCTGCGGGACGGGTTCCGCTCCGACATCGCCCTGCTGAGCGACGTGACGAGACGCCGGTTCGACGAGTGGCTCGTCGAACCGGTGGACGACTCCTGACCAGCACCTTGGCCCGCGAGCCAAGAGGGTAGCGTCGACCGGGATGAGCGTGTCAGCAAGCAGCGATTCCACGGGCGGTGCGCACGCCCCCGAGGTCCCGCCCGTCCCGGGGGGCGGCGAGCCCGCCGCCGCGACAACCCGCCCGCCCACGCCCGAACCGTTGCCCTACGACGGGGTCGCCTCCGTCGCGGTGGGAACCGTGCTGTGGGCCATCGCCGCGCTGGTCCTGGCGTTCTTCCTCGACGATCTGCGGGACGACGGCCGGCTCTGGTGGTTCGCGACGGCGATCTGCGGCTTCGTCCTCGGGCTCGCCGGCCTGTGGATCGTGATCCGCCGCCGCAACCGGCTGCGGGCGCGGGGAACCCCCGACCACACGGATCGATAGTCCAGCGACCGGAACCCACCGGCGCGGCTCAGGTCTCGTCGAGGTCGTCCTCCGCGGCTCGGAAGGCGGTACCGTCAGGGTCGCGCAGCGCCGCGGCCAGCGCATGCCGCCGGTCCCACTGCCCGCCGCGCCAGGCCAGGGCCCGCGCGAGCGCGTCCGAGCCGGCCTCGGCATCCACGTAGATCTCGCCGCCGATCCCGCCGAGTACCCGCCAGGGCACCCGGGTCGGCCGGCCGGCGAGATCCTCGACCAGCAGCGGGTCGTGAACCCGGTACGGTGTGCCGTCCGGTGCCTGCCGGGCCTCGCCGGGGCCCGCCGAG
The DNA here is from genome assembly GCF_977927575.1 of Frankia sp. CcCS3. NCBI lineage: Bacteria > Bacillati > Actinomycetota > Actinomycetes > Frankiales > Frankiaceae > Frankia > Frankia sp. CcCS3. Next base: position 16,546 of record NZ_CDWRCL010000045.1, on the reverse strand, counting down.
ACGATCTCGCAGGTGCCCGCCTCGGCGGCGAGGCGCACGCCGAGGACGTGGGCCACCTCGGCCGCCCGGTCCAGCGGGAGACGCAGCCCGAAGCGGTCCGCGCCGAGCAGCCCCAGCATGTCCGGTGCGTCCACCACCACGACGTCGGCGCAGGCCCGGACGCCGTCCGGGGTGCGGACGGTCAGTGGCGGGTCGAACCGCCCGTCGTGGGCGGAACCGTCCGGCGCCGTCAGGACCCGGGCCACCGCGTCGACCGCGGCGATGTACAGCGTGCGAGCCGCGGGCCACGGTACGTCCCGGTCGGCGTCGCCCAGCCGGTCGAGCAGGTCCATCACCGCGCCCAGGTCGCCGAGGACGTCCTCCAGCGTCAGCCGGCAGCCGAGGTGGCGCAGGAACTCGTCGTCGACCCCCGGGAGCGGTGCCGCCGGCGCGAACAGCCCGGTGAGCAGGGGGTCCGCGTCGGGTAGGACGAGCTCGCCCGGAGGCAGAACCCTGCCGTCCCGGTGCGCCGGGTGTTCCGCGGAGTGGGGCGCCCGGCCGTCGCCACCGACGGGCAGCACCGCGTGTCGCGCCAGCCACCAGCGCGTATAGGACGGCTCGGGGGCGAACACGACGTCCCGCAACGGTGGTCGGGCGAGCTCGGCGAGCGCCTCGGGCCAGGCGGCCCGGTCGACGAGTTCGAGGTCGCGTACCGCCGCGAACACCCCGATCATGGCGGGTGCCGGTGGCCCGTCGGGAGGCGGCCGACGCAGGTTCGCCGAGCCGCCCGGCGCACCGTGGTCGTCCGCCGTGACGTCGTCAACCCAGGTGTCGCTGTCGTCGAGGTCGAGCAGGATCTGCTCGTCGGGATCCAACGGCAGGTCGTGGGCGTGCAACACCCCGAAGGTATGCAGCACACCGACCTTCGCCAGCACCTCGGCGGGCCAGGCCCGCGCGACCTCGGCGCTCAGGGTGCCGAAGGGTGCGTCCTCGGCGAGCACCCGATCCAGGGGGCCTCCCTGGATCAGCAGCTCGCCGGCCGGGGTGAAGCCACCGTCGCCGTCCGGCAGCAGCAGCTCGTCGAGCCAGCTCAGGTCGGCCGTGGACTCCTCGCTCGCGTCCCGGGCCAGCGCCAGCACCGCGTTCGCCAGGGCGGTGAGATCATCGGGATCGTCCTCCGGATCGGCGTCCAGGACCGCCTCGCGTACCGCCGCATCCCGTAGGACACCCGCCGGAGTGCCCTCAAGCGCGCCGAGGGTGCGCAGGGCATCCCGCGCCGCGTCCTGGGCGCAGGCGTCGGGATGTACGACCCGCAGCGGCAGCCCCGATCGGGCCAGCGCGACGATGTCGAGGTCGGCGGTGGGCAGCAGGGTCCCACGCGGACCGGTGACCATCCGCGTCCGCAAGGCGCTGGACCCGGCTGCGCCGCTCGGCTCGGTGCCCTCCCAGGGCGCGGGAACCTCCGCGACCGGTACTGGAAGCGCGCCGAGCGCGTCCCGGTCCGGCGCCCCGACCAGGAGCGGATAGAGACGTCCCCACCAGTGTGGCGGGCGGGACACCCCGGAGAGCAGCTCGACCAGGGCGGCGCTGTCCACCCGTCGAACGCCCAGGGTGGAGAGTGCGGTACGCCACCGGCGGGCAGCATAGGCCGCCGGGAGCAGGCCGGGAACCTTCCCAGCGACCTTCGCCGCGACGGTGTCGTCACCATCCGGACCCGCCCCGTCCGTGCCGGCGATCTCGGCCGGGTCGGTCCCGGTCCAGGCCTCGGCCAGGTCGGCCCCGGTCCAGGAGGAGCGCAGCAGCTCGGTGACCACATCGGTCGCGGGGCCGAGATCGCAGACGGAACAGTCCCGGCCACGCAGACCGCCGGGCAGTAGCGCCGCGTCCGGGAGAAGTCGGGTCAGCGCGTCCCGTAGCCTGCCGTCGACCTCGCCCACCGGCAGCCCCGTCGGCACGAGGGCCAGCGCGGCCAGCGGGTCGCCAGGCGTCTCGTCTGGATCTCTGCCGGCGTCTGGATCCCTGCCGGCGCCCAGGTATTCGGCCAGCGCCACGGTGGCTGCGCTCAGCTGATCGGTGAGCCAGTCCCGTAACGGACCCGATACCGTGTGTCGACGCGAGGGATCCAGTGGCAGCTCGACGCTCGCCAGGATCGGCAGCGAGATCGGTTCGTCCGTCGGCTGAGGTGCCCGCACGACCCGGGCGACGCCCTCGGGCCATCCGCCGTCGCGGACCATGACCCGGGCGGTGAAGCGGTTCCGGCCGCGCTCCTCTACCGGGCGGTCGGCCAGCAGGCTGGCCGGGATCATGCCGCTACGGGCGATGCCGCGCCATCGCTCGCCGTCGAGATCGCCGTCGAGCTCGGCGATCTCCACACGCGTCGACGTCGCGCTCGACGCGGGCTGGGATGAGCCGCCCCCGCGGATCCATCGACAGGTGATCGTTCGAACGGTCCCGTTGACGTCGACCACGATCTCGCTGGGACCGCCGAGGACGAGCGGCAGGGTCGGATCGAGCCCGGCCAGCAGATCCCGGGCCGCCGTGGCCGCCGCGACGTCCCGCAGCGGGAGGCGGACCACGGTGTCGTACCCGTCCGGCGGTGCAGGCGGCGCGGGAAGATCGAACGGTAGCCGGAGGATGGGTACCGCCCCGTCGCGCCGGGCCAGTTCTTCGGGCAGGCCCGGCGCCGGCGCCGGCGCCGTGGTGCCGGCGCCGCCGCCCACCCCCGCGGCCGTCACGGCCTCGATCACCCTGCTCTTCGACCAGGTGACTCCGGACGCCCCCGCGCCCGGGCGGGACCGGGAGACGATCGAGGGATCGTCGCTCACCGCGAGTACCGCGGCGAATCCGGCGCCGAACCGCCCTACCGACGTGGTGTCCCGTTTCGCCGAGGCACGCAGGGTCGACAGCGCCTCCACCCCCGCCGGGCTCAGCGGTGCCCCCGTGTTGGCGATCTCTAACAGGCCGCCGGGACCGGCGCCGGTCTTCGAAACATCAGGAGCATCCGGGGCAGCTAGAACGTCCGGTGCATCCGACTCCGAGGCGGAGGTGCGCAGCCGCAGGTACACCCGGGCCGGGACGCCGGCCTCACGCGCGGCGTCGACCGCGTTCTGCACAAGTTCGACGACGAGGCGGTCGCGGTAGGCGCCGAGAGCCGCGTCCTCCTCGGCATTGGCGTCTTCCCGGAAGCGGGCCGGGGAGGCGGCCCAGGCGTCAAGAACCCGCTGCCGGATCGCGGCGGTTCCGTACTCGTCGGCGGGAGCGCGCGGGATCGTCACTGGCACCCGTCCATACTCGTCTTCCCGCCCGGCAGGGCGGGGGGTCGGGTCCGGCACACCGGCGCGCGCGGACGGCCGGATACGACCGCGTACCGGTTTGTACTGGGTGGTACCTGGTGGTACCGGGCAGGATGGAGGGATGCCACCCCGCGGACGCCGCCAGGATCCCCTGGCGACCGGTACCGAGCTGGCCGCGACGTTGGCGGACCAGTGGCAGCGGATCGTCGATGCGGTGAGTGTCCTGCCCGACGGGACTCTCGGGGCGCCGAGTCCGCTGCCCGGCTGGATGGTCGGCGACCCCGTCCTGCACGTCTCCCGCTCCGCGACCGCGCTCACCGAGGCCCTGGCCCCCGCGGTCCCGGCGTCCCGGCGCACGACGGATCTCGTCACGGCGAGGGATCTCGTCACCGCGAGCGGCTACCTGACGGGCGCCGGAACCCGGGCGGAGGCCGTCGCGGACACCGCCCGCTCGCTGGCGGCAAACCGTGGGCCGGCCGAGATCAGAGGCCGGCTGGCCGGCGAGGTGTCGGCCGCGGTGGCCGCCATGGCCGCGGCGACTCAGGAAGCGGTGGTCCCGACGCCGGGCGGCCCGATGCGACTGGCGGAGTTCCTGCGCACCCGAGCGGTCGAGGCGGTGGTGCACGGCCTCGAGCTAGGCGTCACGCCGGCCCGGGGGGCGCTCAAGGCGGCGACGAAGGTGTTCGCGGAGATGTTCGCCGAGCGGGCACCCGGACGCTCGGTGGAACTGCGGGTGCCGCCGTTCACGGCCGTGCAGATCGTCGAGGGTCCACGCCATACCCGGGGCACACCGCCGAACGTCGTCGAGGCCGAACCTGTCGCCTTCGTCCTGCTGTGCGCGGGCCGCCTGCCGTGGGCCGAGGCGGTGGCCGACGGCCGGGTCGCGGCCAGCGGCGAGCGCGCCGACCTCAGTTCCTACCTGCCCCTCCTGTAGGTGCGGGTTGGCTGGGCCGGATGATCTACCAGGGACGATCTGGTCCGTCCGGGGCATGCGCGCACAACGGCCGATGCGCGTCCTCACTGCTAGCGTGGTGGGAGGTAGCTGCCGGGGCGAGGCGGTGGTCGGAGTGGTCGGAGTGGTCGGCGCGTCTCGGCACGTCGGCGGACGAGCCCGGCACCTCAGTCCCGCATGGTCCCGCGCGAGATCGTCCGCATTCTTCGGTATCCCTGACCTGTCGAGGAGTCCTGGTGCCAGACGTCGCACCCCGCTTCGGCGCCATCCCCGGATGGGAATCCGACCTCTCCGACGAGCCGGGGCCGCGTGACGCCTGTGGTGTGTTCGGGGTGTGGGCGCCCGGCGAGGACGTGGCGAACCTGGCCTACTACGGCCTGTACGCGCTGCAGCACCGCGGTCAGGAGGCCGCCGGCATCGCGGTCGGGGACGGCCGGACTGTGGTGGTCTTCAAGGAACTGGGGCTCGTCGCTCAGGTCTTCGACGAGGTCACCCTGTCCAGCCTGAGCGGCCATGTGGCGGTCGGCCACACCCGGTACTCGACGACGGGCTCTTCTACCTGGGAGAATGCCCAGCCGTCGTACCGCACCGCCCGCTTCGGCGGCCCCATCGCGCTCGGGCACAACGGCAACCTCACCAACATCGTCGAGCTTGCGCGGACGCTCGGCGCGGAGCGGGACCGCCTGCGGGCGACCACCGACTCGGACCTCATCACCGCCATGCTCGCCGACCATCCCGGCCCGACCCTCGTCGACGCGGCGATGGACGTGCTGCCCCGCCTGACCGGGGCCTTCTCGCTGGTCTTCTCGGACGCCTCGACGCTGTATGCCGCCCGGGACGCGCACGGGATCCACCCGCTCGTGCTCGGCCGGCTCGACGGCCATCCCGACGGCGCGTGGATCGTCGCCAGCGAGACGGCTGCCCTCGACATCGTCGGCGCCACTCTCGTGCGGGAGATCGTTCCCGGTGAGCTGGTCGTTATCGACGCCGAGGGGATGCGTTCTCGCACGTTCGCCCGGCCCGATCCGCACGGCTGCCTGTTCGAGTACGTCTATCTCGCCCGCCCGGACACGTCGATCGCCGGACGCTCCGTGCACGCCACCCGGGTCGACGTCGGCCGGCAGTTGGCCCGCGAGGCGCCGGTGGAGGCCGACCTGGTCATCCCCGTGCCGCAGTCCGGGGTACCCGCCGCGGTCGGCTACGCGGAGGAGTCGGGCATCCCGTTCGGCGAGGGCCTGGTCAAGAACTCCTATGTCGGGCGCACCTTCATCCAGCCCTCGCAGACGATCCGGCAGCGCGGGATCCGGCTCAAGCTGAACCCCCTGCGGGACGTGATCGAGGGGCGTCGCCTCGTCGTGGTGGACGACTCGATCGTCCGCGGCAACACGCAGCGCGCGCTGGTGCGCATGCTGCGGGAGGCCGGCGCGGCCGAGGTCCACATCCGGATCTCCTCGCCGCCGGTACGGTGGCCCTGCTTCTACGGCATCGACTTCGCGACCCGCGCCGAGCTGATCGCCAGTGAGGCCGGCATCGAGGAGATCAGAACCTCTCTCGGGGCCGACTCGCTGGCCTACGTCTCGTTGGAGGGCCTCATCGAGGCCTCCCGCCAACCGGCCGGCACGCTCTGCCGGGCCTGCTTCGACGGCGTGTACCCGGTTCCGCTGAACGATTCTGACAAGCTCGGCAAGCATCGGCTGGAGGCGACGGGCGGCGCGGAGACCACCGATGACATGATCACCGAGGCGCTGCGACGCGGCGTGACGCTGGGCATGAACGGTGCCGATCCCTCCCCGGACAACCACGACGCCGAGCCCGAGCTTGAGCCCGAGCCCCAGCCGGCCGGGGTGAGGCCCGCATGAGCGGTGGATTGAACTCGTACCGGGCGGCCGGGGTCGACGTGGCCGCGGGCGAGCGTGCCGTCGAGCTGATGCGTGGTCACGTTGCGCGCGCCACCCGGCCCGAGGTCGTCGGTTCGCTCGGCGGATTCGCCGGCCTGTTCGCGCTGGACACGGCGCGGTACCGCCGGCCGCTGCTCGCCTCGTCGACCGATGGTGTGGGTACCAAGATTGCCGTTGCCCGGGCCCTGGACACGCACGGCACCGTGGGTATTGATCTGGTCGCCATGGTCGTCGACGACCTCGTGGTGTGCGGCGCGGAGCCGCTGTTCCTGCTCGACTACATCGCGTGCGGCTCCCTGGTCCCCGCGCGCGTGGCCGAGATCGTCTCCGGCATCGCAACCGGCTGCGAGCAGGCGGGGGCGGCGCTGGTCGGCGGGGAGACCGCCGAGCACCCCGGGCTCATGGGTAGCGACGACTACGACCTGGCCGCGACGGGGGTCGGGGTCGTGGAGGCCGACGACGTGCTCGGGCCGGAGCGAGTCCGGCCCGGGGACGTGGTGGTCGCGATGGCATCATCCGGCATCCACTCCAACGGCTTCTCGCTCGTACGGCATATCTTGTTCGGTCCCGTCGATTCTGGCCAGCCAGGTGGGATTCCCGAGACCGCGCGGGAGGATCTGGAGTCATACGTCCCGTCCCTGGGGGGCACGCTGGGCGCGTCCCTGCTGGTTCCGACCCGCATCTATGCCCGGGACTGCCTGGCGCTGGCCGCGGCTGTCGAGGTGCACGCCTTCGCCCACATCACCGGCGGCGGTCTCGCGGCGAACCTCGCTCGGGTCATCCCGCCGGGCCTGCTGGCCACGGTGGACCGGGCGTCGTGGTCAGTGCCCCCGATCTTCGGTCTGCTCGCCGAGCGCGGCGGGGTGACCCAGGCGGACATGGAAGCCACCTTCAACCAGGGAGTCGGCATGGTAGCGGTCCTGCCGGCCACCGCGGTCGCCGACGCTCTCGCGCTGCTCGCCGCGCGGGACGTGCCGGCCTGGGTGGCAGGGGAGGTCGGCGCGGCGGGCGCTCCGGAGCCAGCCGGCGCGGCCAGAGCCCGGCTCGTCGGCCGGCATCCACGCTGAGGCGGCCCCTCCGGGGGCAGCACGTCCGGGCAGGGCAACCCCCTGGGCAGGGCAACCCCCCGGGCAGGTTGGGCAACCTGTCCGGGCAGCCTGGGCTGATCAGGAGTGAACTGGCGAAGAAGCATGCAGCGCAGCCAGGATCACGGCAGCACGTTATGGCGGTGGGAGCCCGGGTCTGAGCCCGGACGACCACCATCGGCGACGACCACCGCGGTGAGCCTGCCGCGGTGAGCGACTACCGAAGCGACGCTGTCAGCGGGAGGAACGTCGATCGTCCTCGTCGTCTGCGTAGGCGTCGTATCCGTAGTCGTCATCTACGTACGAGTCGTCGTTGTTGTTCTCGCGCGTCGAGCCCGCGCCCAGATCCGCCTTCAATCGGTCGAGATCCATAGTGGGCGAGTTGTACTTGAGCTCGCGGGCGACTTTCGTCTGCTTGGCCTTAGCTCGGCCGCGCCCCATGGCTCGACCCCCTCGAACATGACGACGGGGACCCGCCCCGGTGCTCTCACTGTCTCGTGCTTCCCGAGACTACAGGGACCGGAGGCTTCTCGGCACGCCAACCCGACAGTTGCCTGTCCCCGGACAAGGTGCCCGCGATCGGAAACGGTGTATGAACCCGCTTGTCCGGTGGGTTCGATCGGGGATATCTGCTCGTCCCCGCCGTCGGCGGCCCGTTTGACGGGGCCTAGATGTGATCATCGTCACCTGTCCCCGTTGACGTTCAGGCCTCCGCCGGGCGGGTGATCGTTCCTGGTGGCGGGGGTGTGCCTCGCCCCCACGGTGTGCTTCGCCCCACCCCGGTCGGCATCAGGGCAGCAGGATCCCCCGCAGGCGTCCCACGTCGGTCATGCGGCGTTCGGCGAGCCGCTCCGCGGCCTCGGTCGGGGTCACCCCCTCAGCTTCGGCGAGGCGGAACACCTCCGAGGTGGTGTCGAAGATCTGCGCGGCCCTGGCCCGGGCCCGCTCCGGCGAGTAGCCCTCGATCTCGTCCGCGACCTGGATCAGGCCGCCGGCGTTGACCACGAAGTCGGGGGCGTACAGGACTCCGGCGTCGGCGAGCTGCCGCCCGGCCTCGGGCTGCGCGAGCTGGTTGTTGGCGCCGCCGCAGACAACGCCGGCTCGCAGCCGGCGGACGGTCTGCACGCTCAGCGATCCGCCCAGCGCGCAGGGGGCGTACACGTCGACGTCGAGGTCGAGCAGGTCGTCCGGGTCCGGCACGGTCTCGGCCGCCGGAAACTCCACCCGCAGCCGGGCCAGGGCCACCGGGTCCACGTCGCCCGCGACCACCGAGGCGCCGCTGTCGAGGAGATGCCCGACGAGCCGCCGCCCGACCTTGCCGACTCCCGAGACCGCGACGCGGCGCCCCGCCAGGCTCGGCGTTCCCCACCGGTGCCGGGCGGCGGCGCGCATGCCCTCGAAGACTCCGTAGGCGGTCAGCACGCCGGAGTCGCCCGAACCGCCGTGCGCCGGTGACCGTCCGGTCACCCACCGGGTTTCCCGGGTGATGATGTCCATGTCCGCCACGTAGGTACCGACGTCGCAAGCGGTGATGTACCGGCCGCCCAGTGAGGCGACATGGCGGCCGAAGGCGCGCAGCAGCGGCTCCGACTTCGCGACGGCCGGATCACCGATGATGACGGCCTTCCCGCCGCCGAGGTCCAGCCCGGCGCAGGCGGCCTTGTAGGCCATCGCCCGGGACAGGGCGAGGGCGTCCGCCAACGCGACCTCCTCGTCGGCGTAGGGGTGGAAGCGAGTACCGCCCAGCGACGGCCCCAGCGCCGTCGAGTAGACGGCGATGATCGCGTGAAGACCCGAGGGACGGTCCGAGCACAACAGCACCTGCTCATGGTCACAAACGGCGCTGAACAGGGACGACATGGCGCACCTCTCTCCTCGGGGCCTCCGTGGGGCACGCGGCCCCCACCGCCCTGATCCCGCGCCGCGGGCCGAACCACCCGCGCCGCGCCCAGGGCCCGCAGATCGTGTCCTGGCGAACCCTACGGCGCTGGTAGGCCGGACGGCTTGTGTGCGGACGTGCCAGGATCCAGGGCATCCGCGTGGGTGTCGTCGGTCGGATCGCGCGCGGTACGTGGGTCCTGAGGTGCCCGTCGTCTCCCCCGCGGCGTATCTGCGGGTGTACGAACCGCTCGCTGCCTTTCCCGCGGCCGAACGTGGCCGCTGGCAGCGTTACGCCGCCGCGGGGCCGCCGTCGCGCCGGGCCGGTTCCCGCCGGGAGCGGGTCCTGGCGCTGGTCGCGACCGTCCGTCCCACCCTTGACGTCGCCGACGAGTCGGCCTTCGTCCAGTGGATCGACGGTCTGATGTTCGTCTGTCCGTGGTCGACCCAGCTGCGGGTGTGGCAGGCGGCGCTCGAGTTCCGCGGCCTGATGCCCGACCGCGTCGCGGAGGCGTTCCTGCCACGGCGGATCATCGAGCCGGCCGAGGTCGAGCTGGACCGGTGGAAGGCCCGCCGCCCCGCGCTCAAGGTCCACGTGCAGACCTGTACCTGGATGGTGCCACCGCCGTGGTTCCTGCTCTTCGACCCGGCCGAACGGTCCCTGGTCACGGGGGACACCGCCGAGCGGTCCATGATCTACCGCACCACGATGAGCCTCGCCAGACGGCGGGCGGGCCGGGCGGTGGAGGCGGTGGAGGCGCTGCGGGCGAGCTCTCCGGACGCCCCGGGAGTCGAGGGCGTCGGCGAGCTGGCCCGTTGGCTGGGGTCCTTCCATCCACAGAGCAGGGTCGAACTGGACTACGACGGGCTAGTTGACCTGCTGGACGATGACATGCTTCGGCGCGACAACTCTGTAGAGGACATCGTCGAGGCTGTCAGTGCGTTACGCCGTGGGCGAACAGACCTAGCGGTCGAAGCCTACGAACGAGTCCTGATGAGGTGGAGGCCCCTGCAGGCACGGGAATCCGCGAGCTGATCGGCGCATTCTGTTAACTGAGAGTTGCCGCCCGCTTCGGACGAGCTGTGACTAGTCAGTAGATGGTCCTGACGTGCCATGTCCGAAATGCCCCCGAAGGATGCACGATCTGTATGGGACGGAGCGACGCTCTGTGACGGGAGGCCAACGCAATGACGACACGAACGCCAGACGCTGAGCCGCTGCTGACGCCCGCCGAGGTTGCCACGATGTTTCGGGTGGACCCGAAGACCGTGACCCGGTGGGCGAAGGCCGGAAAGCTGACGTCGATTCGGACCCTGGGCGGTCACCGCCGGTACCGAGAGGCGGAGGTGCGTGCCCTGCTGAAGGGAGTTCCGAGCATCGGAAGTGACATCTAGGTTCGCGCCAACCTGGCGCGTTGCACGAGCCCCCTCCTCTCCTCGGGTACGGGTCCTCGGGTGCGGGCCGCACGGCTGACAGTGCGAGGGTGTCGGTCGTGAGTCCCACGGAATAGGGCCGAAGGTCTCGAGAGCGGTTGATCGTCCCGTATCGGACGACAGCCGGAGGCTGCGGTATCACCATCGGGCCGCTGATGGAGGGGTAGATAGATCCAGGCGTCGGGTCGTCCGGCATGTGGGTGAGCCCATGCGTCGGGGTCCTGTCCCGCCGACGTCCCGCGTCAAGGACCACCTCCGCACCGGGAGGGCGCTGGGTGGACCTGCTGGGGAACCGGCGGACGGCTGTTACGGCTGTCCGCCGGTCTCGTCGCGCTGGGCCGAGGCACTGGACGGACAGCCGAGGCACTGGACAGCCGAGAGGCTGGACAGAGATCGCTGGACAGAGATCCGAGCTGCCCGGAGGTTGATCATCGTCGGACCGCCGCCTGGCGCCGTAACCCGCCCGGCACCGTGACGTCGGGCGGCGCCGATGACCAGGGCTGGGGGCGGAAGTCGGCTGTGCCCGGTTTCCGGCCCAGTACCAGCGCCTTCCGGTTCACGAACAGCTTCGCTCCGCAACCGTTGCTGGCCGTTTCGGCGCCATGGTCGACTCGGCGGCTGGGCCTCGGCGACGCCAGCCGGGGCCTGTGCGGCGGGATGATCTACGCTGTGCGTGATCTGTTCGAGGCCGGAATCGGGCCGCCGCCTGACGTCGTGGCGCCGGCCGTCGGGTCCCCGCTGTACGCGTACCTCGTCCGCCGCCTGCTGGAGAGCTTCGACATCCCGCGGGGGGTGGCCCGCTACTACCGGCTCATGCAGGGTGCCGACGCCGACGCCAACCGGGGGATCCGGGTCCGGCCGGGGGCCGCGCGGACGAGCCTGGCGGACGAGTGGCCACGGATCCGGCTCGATCTGGACGAGGGGTTGCTGTCCCCGATCGGGATCATCACGGTGCGGTCCTCCGATCCGCGGCTGCTCGGCCTGAACCATCAGGTGCTCGCTTACGCCTATGTCCAGGCCGGAACGTCGATCACACTCCGTGTCTATGATCCGAACGCTCCCGGGGACCGGGCCGACGAGGTCACGCTGAGTTTCGATCTCGCCGAGGTCCATGGTCGCGGCGATCCCGCCGGGCCGGCGCGGATCGAGCACTCGATCGCGATCGGGGGGCGGCCGGTCCGAGCCTTCTTCCGTTCCCGCTACCGATGGGTCGACCCGCGCCGCGCCATCGCGCCCGCGGCCGGCCGCCCCGCGGGGCAGGAGGCGCCGCCGGGCCGTTCACGCCTGGAGAAGGGTCGGTGACGCGGCAGCCGGGTGGCCGGGCAGTCGTCGGGCAGCCGGGTGGTCGGCTGGCCGGCCAGGGGAGCGTTCCCACGGGGATGCCGAGCGGTCGGGATGGCCCGGGAAGGGTTTGTCGTCCGACCGGGCCATCCCCTATGCTTGCGGTGTTTCAGACGATCGACGTCGCGGCTGGGCGGATGCGCAGCCTCGCTGAGGGTCGTCGCCGCGCCCCCATCGTCTAGCGGCCCAGGACGTCGCCCTTTCAAGGCGGTAGCACGGGTTCGAATCCCGTTGGGGGCACGGATAGTAGTTAATAGGTTATTTTGTGTAACAAGCCGAGGTGCCTCCGAGCGGCAGCGATGACAACAAATTGATCGACTGCTTCTTCAAGTTATCAATCATGCCGTCCGTAATGTCAGATTATGTGACATTCATTCCTGATGTACCGCGGTGCAAGGCCCTCGCCGCCTTGGTTGCACGGGGGAGACCTCGGCGATGATCCCCGTTGAGCCAGCGGCCGGATGCAGGTGTGTCATCTGGGCCAGGCCCCGGAGGAACTTCAGTGGCGACTGTTCGAGATCACCCAGCTCACCGTGCGTCTCCATTCGGACAGTGACCGCGTCACCCTTCACATCAAACTGCCCAGCGACTACCAGCGCCCACCGCCGAAGGGGCAACGGCCAGCCGGCCGGTGAGATCCACCCGGATGTGGCCTGTCCGGGCCCACCCGACGACAGTCCTGAGCGCTTACCGGTCGCCGGGGGTCTTGGAGCGGGTGACGGGGACGACGGTGAGGAGATCGTCCAGCCCTGTGAAGTCGTCGGGGTTGGTGGTGTACAGCGGTAGGTCCTCGGCGATCGCGATAGCGGCGATCATCAGGTCGGCCACGCGCCGTCGGGGCTTGCGGCCGGCGCTGATCACGGCAGCGCAGACCCGGCCATAGATACGGGCGGCTTCCGCGTCGAACGGGATCGCGTCGAACTCGTTCTCCGCGCGCTGCAGCACATCCAGCCGCCGGGCCCGTTCGGCGTGCTCGTCGTACTCGTTCTGCTCCTCGTTCCGGCGCACCTCGTGCGGGCCCGCGGACAGCTCCGCCAGCGTGACGGCGGTGATCGCCATTTCGGCGGGCAGCTCCTCGGGATCCACCCATCTGCGCAGGATCATGATGTTCGTGTCGAGCAGCCCCTGCGCGTGGTCACCGGCCATACGGGTCGTCCGCTTCCTGCTCTGCCGTGGCGTCCTGGTCGGCGCGGAAGGCGTCCAGGGAGATGCCGGGGGCGCTGCGGGACATCGCCGCGAACTCGCTGCGGGACACAAACCGCCTGCGGCGCCGCAAGGGGACCAGTTCGCCGATCTGGTGTCCGTCACGAGTGACCGTGAACGCCTGGCCGCTCTGGACCGCGTCCATGATCTCCTTGGACCTGCTGCGCAGGTCACGCTGGGTGATCTCAGGCTGTGCACTCATACACGTATGATATCCAAGCGGTGCCACAAGGTGCTACCTGGTGGCACCTTGTGGGATGCGGCAGTGGAAGGACTCCGGGATGTCGGTAATCGACCTCACTGCCGGCCGGGAGTCCCGTTCGCACGCGCATCCGTTCCGATGCCGTGGGGATACGGCCGGCACGGCGTCACCGGGCCGTTCTCAATGGCCCTTGACACCTGCACTATTCTGTGTTGGTTCCCGTTGGGGGCACACTTCGATCAGCAGCCTGAAGCGCTTGCCTACCAGGCGTTTCAGCCTCGATGTCCCCCTGGGGCCGTCCGGCTCGCGCCGGTGAACTCCGGTCGGCTGTGCCGAAGTGACGCCGAAGTTCGGCGGCGGCTACCCGTGGGTGGGCGGGCTCCTCCTGGCCGCTACGACAGGCGGAGTCGCTCGGTGGGCTGCCCGGTGACCGTGGCGATCAACTCGAAGTCCTTGTCGACATGCAGCACCACAAGCCCGGCCAGCTCGGCCGTCGCAGCAATGATCAGATCGGGGACGGACGGCGCGCGATGGTGCCCGAGGCCGGCGAGCAGCCCTTGAACCTCCACGGCCCTGGACTCGATCCGGGGCGTCACGTTCTCGACGGGCATCGCCGAGACCGGCGGCCGGCGTAACCTGACACGAAGATCATTGACGGATCTCGCGGAAAAGCCGACCTCCAGAATCGTGACCGTCGTGATACGGACCAGACCTCGCTGGATACGGGACAGCCACAGGTCGGCATCGGGACTCTCGCTCAGCCGGACGAGGGCGGACTTGTCGACAAGCCAACGCTGCGTCTCGGCCGTGGTGGTCACGTCCAGGCCTGCCGCATGACCTCGGGGTCGCTGAGATCACGAAACGCGGCGCTGAACCAGCGCAAGTCGTCCAGGGTCACCGGGGCTATCGAGCGCGCCGCGTCCTGGGCGAGTTGCCGGCGAAGGTACTCGTTGCGAGACAGGCCGAGCCTGGCGGCATGAGCCTCGACGGCGGCCAGCACGTCATCGGGTACGTCACGAATGAGCACGTCGGACATCGACCGCACCTCCAAGGGCTGAACCTGCAGGCGATATCCAATGCTATCAGGACCCGACTGCCCGTACCTGACCGCGTCGCCGCGTCGCCGCGTCATGCCCGGCAGGGCCGAGCCCGGATGGCTTGGCTTCGGACCTGGAAGCACGGTCGACTGTCGATCTGGCCCGTGGTCAAGCCGATCATCGGGAGCGGGCCCCTCGGCCCGGGCGTCGAGGTGCTTCGCCAGTTCCGGGACCTGGGAACCAGTTCCGGGACCTGGGGAGGTGGAGAGGGGCGCGACGGCGCGCGTGAGGCTCAGGGCCTGCTGGTCCTGTCCGGTGGGGCGCCAGGGTCGGGCTGGTGTCGGCCGGTGATGATCCAGGTGCCGGCGATGATGAGGGACGCGAAGAGCAGGAGTCCCGCGCCGAGGATGGTGAGCAGGATGGCCCGGTCGCGGAAGGTAAGGATCCCGGTGAGGGTGATCTGGAGTGAGCCGACGGCGAAGGCGATGGCGGCGGTGAAGACGGTGACGAGTTCGACGGCGCGGATGGCGGAGGTCTGAAGGGTCCAGCGGAGGTCGCGGTTGGCGGTGTCCTGGTCGCGCCAGCGGGTCTGCTGGCTGGTGGTCCATTCCGCGAGCTCCAGCCCTTTCTGGATGATGTCGCGTTCGCGTAGGTACTACTCCTGGAGGAGTTGGGAGTCGAAATGAAATAACTTGCGCGTTTCGAACCCTCCACAGGCCTGTGAGCTGCGATGATGCTCTCGATCACGTATTTGTTACTTCATTACGTCCCCTTGGTGGCTGATCCGGGTGCCGATCGCGGGTAGCAGGCGCAGCGCGGTGTCGATGGTGGCCAGCGCCTCGGTGTAGTCGCCGCACCTGCGTTGACCGCACGCGAGGCGGAACCGGAAAAGATGATCGTCGGGGAACTCCGCGACGGCGTCGGTGGCGCGCTGGCGTAGCTGTTCGCCCTGGCCGGGGAACGGTGGGGCGGCTCCCAGGGCGTTGAGGCAGACGTCGACGACGGCACGGGACCGGGGGACGGCGCTCCAGGCCGTGTCGAGGAGTTCGAGCGCGTGGCTGGTGGTGATGGTGCGGCTGCCGAACGCTGCGAACGCATGGAGGCCGGTGAACAGCGGGTCGTCGCGGTGGTGGCCGGCGGCGACGGCCAGCAGGGAGGATTCGAGGAACTGGTGGAGTTCGTCGAACCAGAAGTTCGCGCGTAGCTTGCCGGCGTGGTACAGCGCGGCGAAGTAGCAGATGTCGGTGGAGCCCTGGAACGCCTCGACGATCCGGCCGGTGGCGAGGGTGAGGTCATGGCGGGACTCGACGGTGTCCTTGGTGATGAAGGCGTAGCCCAGCGACCACTTCTCGATGATGCCCGGGCGGGTCGGGCCGTCGGTGTGGTCGTGCAGCCAGCGGGCGCAGCGGGCCGCGACCTCGACGGTGGGCTCGCGCAGGAACCTGCGGCGCCAGTACCGGTCGGCGCAGATCAGCCAGGGGTCGGTGACGAAGTCCGCCGATGGGATCCGGAAGGGGGGTTCGATGTTCGCGTCGATCAGCTCGGCGGCGACGTCCCCGCAGACCCGGTCCAACTCGCGGGAGTCGGCTGAGGCTGCCTGACCAAGCCGCGCATTGATCGATGCGACGTCCATGTGCCCCCTCCGTCAGATCTTCTCCGGATATGTACCACACGGCTGCGGGGCGGATCGGTACATACTGCGAACATGCGGGTCGATGTGGTCACCGCGGTACACGCCGAGTACGCGGGCTACCTGCCCGCGGCGTGGGATTCGCTGCACCGGCAGAGCCATCCCCACTGGACGTGGCGGGTTCAGGTCGACGGGTCGCCCGACGAGGTCCTCGGCGCGCTGACCGCCTGCGGAGCGGCGGGCGATGGCCGGGTCCGGATCGCCGCGCACGGCACCCAGGAAGGCCCCGGGGTCGCCCGCAACATCGCCCTCGGCGCGTGCACCGCGCCGCTGGTCCAGAACCTCGACGCCGACGACGAGCTCGAACCCGACGCACTCGCCGACCTCAGCGACGCGCTCGCCGCCCATCCCGCGGCCGGCTACGCGGTCGGCCATGCCCGCGACCTGCACGCTGACGGCACCCTGCGCACCGCGCCGCTGGCAGTGCCCGCCGGGCCGCTGGCCCGCGGTGCGCTGGCCGTCGCGTGGGCGTCCGCCTTACCCGACCGCACCCTGCAACCCGTGCATCCGGCCGGGGTGATGTGGCGGGATCTGGATCTGGATCTGTCGCTGAT
>NZ_CDWRCL010000044.1:0-22059 GCF_977927575.1 Frankia sp. CcCS3 | reverse complement strand
ATCAGCGACAGATCCCCACCGATGGCCCGGCACGCCAGCGACGTGACCCGGGCCACCGTGCCCACCGGCCAGGGGCTGAAGGCCCTGGCGACGAGCGACGCCACCGCACGGGCGGCGATACCCTCCGACCGTGCGCACGCCTCACCTCCTCCGCCGTTTCCCGTTCCGGCGGCTCGCCGTGGCTCCCGCCGCCGCGGTCGTCGTCGGCCTCGGCCTGAGCGGCTGCGAGCGGCCGACTCCCCTGGTGACCATGGAGTCCGGGGGACACTTCGTGCAGACGAACGCCGCGCAGTACGAGTGGGACGGGACGGTGATCCAGAAATCGGTATCACCGCCGCACATCACGGTCAGGCCCGGAAACGCCATCAACATCGACGTGCCGACGTCGGTCGCCGACCGCGGCTACTTCCTCGTCCTGGGTAGGGAGCGGGTGACCGACAAGATCAACGAGACGCACTACCGGTACGTTCCCGCCAAGAACACGCCTGCCCTGCTCGTGGTGTTCGCGCTTCCCGAGGCAGGCAGCTCCAGCGACCAGGCGTCGGGAAGCTGGCCGTTCCTGGTCACCTTCAAGCCCTGACCCACCGCCGGCCGCTCCGCCGCCGGACCGGAACCAACGACCCACGCACACCAGCCCCCGAACGGGGATACACCGTGCGCGCAGCGTGCCATACCTCCCCACTGGGACCACGCAGCGTCGTCCGCGATGCTAAGATCCGGCAACAAGTCCGATTTGCACCCCATCGAAAACCCCGTACTGTTACCCAGCTGTCCGGTGCGGTGGTGTTCGGGCGGATCGACCGACAGTATGCGACGACAGACGAGGACGTCCCCAGATCATGATCCGGACCTGATCGTGAGCCGCACCCTGATCGTGACCGCAGTGACCGCCGAAGCGGACGCGGTGTGTGCCGGCCTGATGGGCAGCTGGTCGCGCGGCCGGACCAGAACCCCCATCAGACCGGGCAGCCTGGTGTCCCCCGAATGGGACCGCCAGCTTCTCACCACCTCCACCCTGGGCCCCTACGTGGGCCGGCGACGCGGACCGGTGACGGTGCTCGCGGCAGGCACCGGCGGCCCGGCCGCGGCGGCGGGCACCGCGGTGGCAATGTCGGTGGCGAGCGCGGCGGGGCAGCCGTTCAGCCTGGTCGTGGCGATGGGGATCGGCGGTGGGTTCCGCGGCTGGGCGGAGATCGGGGACATCGTCCTCGCCGATCGCATCGTCGCCGCCGACCTCGGCGCGGAGTCCGGCCTTGACGAGGAACCGCCCGCTCCGCTGATCGGCCGCATCAGCGAGATGGACCGCAATCTCGGGTTCCACAGCAACGGCGCGCCGGCACCCCGCGGCGGCCCCGCCCACTTGCCGAACCCCGCGGGGTCGTTCCTGAGCCTGGAGGATCTCGGGCTCGGTTCGTCCACGGTGGTCCCGGATCCGGACCTCATCCACCGCCTGGGCACGGTGCTCGACGCCACCGGGCGGCGGATCGTCACGGGTAGCGTGATCAGCGTGTCGACGGTGACGGGCACCGAACGTCGGGCCACGGCGCTGACCGAGCGGCTGGACCCGGTGGCGGAGTCGATGGAGGGGTACGCCGTCGGGGTGGCCGCCCGGGCCTTCGGCGTCCCGGTGGTGGAGATCCGTACCATCAGCAACACGGTCGGGCGCCGGGACCGGTCCGACTGGAACCTGCCGGTCGCGCTGGCCAGCCTCCGCACGGCCGCCGCGGCACTCGTCGCCCACCCGGACGGTCTGGTGATGGCCGCACCGGCGGCCACTACGAGGGACGCCTCCACCACGATCCCGGCCGAGCACCCGGGTGCCCGCGGCCACCACGGGAACAACGGCCACCACGGGACGGGAGAGCACTGAGATGGGTGCTGGCCGGGCGACCACCTCGCACCTTCCAGGTCCGCTCTCGCTCGCCATCTCGCCCTGCCCCAACGACACATTCGCCTTCCATGCCCTCGCGCACGGACTCGTCCCGGGAGCACCCGAGGTGTCGGTGGCCTTTGCCGACATCGACGTCCTCAACGCCCGGGCCGCCGACGGGCGGGACGACCTCGTCAAGGTGTCCTACGCCGCCCTGCCGTGGCTGCTCACCGGGTACCAACTGCTGACGGCGGGCGGGGCCCTGGGCCGCGGCTGCGGCCCACTCGTCCTCACCGCCGGGCGGTCGGGCCTGCGCGGTGCCCGGGTCGCCATCCCCGGCACCCGCACCACGGCCTACCTGCTGTTCCGGCTGTGGGCGGCCGACGAGGGCGTGACGAGCGCCGACGTGCTTCCCTTCGAGAAGATCATGCCCGCCGTCCGCGACGGCGCGTACGACGCGGGGCTCGTCATCCACGAGTCCCGCTTCACCTACCCGTCCTATGGGCTGACGGCGCTCGTCGACCTCGGCGACTGGTGGGAGGGCCAGACCTCGCTGCCCATTCCGCTCGGCGCGATCCTCGCCCGCCGGGGGCTGGACGGCCCGGCGCTGTCCGCCGCGGTGCGGGCGAGCGTCGCCGCGGCCTTCGCCGATCCCGCCGCCAGCGCCGACTACGTCCTCGCCCATGCCCAGGAGATGGCGCCCGACGTCGTCGACGCCCACATCAAGCTGTACGTCAACGAGTTCAGCCTCAACCTCGGCGACGAGGGGTTCGCCGCCGTCGAGGCCCTGCTCTCCCGCGCCGCCGACGCCGACCTCGTCCCCGCGCTTCCGCGGCCGCTGCGCTGAATCGCGAGCCCCCTCGGAGGGTCCTGATGGCAGGATGGAGACGTGAGTACCGATCAGATACCGGCTGTCGGCGTCGCGGAGCTACCGGTCGAGCTTTCCGCGGACGGTGCGCCGCTGATGGTGGACGTGCGGGAGCCCGACGAGTGGTCCGCCGGTCATATCGCCGGCGCGCTGCACATCCCGATGCGTGAACTGGCCGCCCGACTCGACGAGGTTCCCCGGGAACGCGAGGTCGTCGTGGTGTGCCGCTCGGGCGGCAGGTCCGCCGCCGTCACCAACTACCTCAGGCAGGGTGGCTGGCAGGTCCGCAACCTGACCGACGGGATGCTCTCCTGGCAGGCGCACAGCCGCCCGATGGTGAACGAGAGCGGCGCCGCGCCCACCGTCCTCTGAGGACCGTCGGCCGGCTCCGCCGGGCCCGGGCCGACTCCGCCGGCTACTCCGCATTTCTCGGATGACCCGGCGCCGCGGGCTTCCGGTCAGCCGCTCGGGGTCAGCCCCAGTGCCGGCTGGTTCGGGCACTTCTGGAGAACGGCGCGCATCGCGTCCGCCTCCGCCTGGACGACCCACAGGCGGTAACGGGCCTTCAATCCCACTTGGCGCGCGATGTAGGGGCACTGCTCCCCCGGGCTCGGCGGCAACCATTCGGCGGCGTCATGATCGCTCTTGCGCTGATTCGTGGGACCGTCGACGGCCAGCAGGTTCTCCGGATCGTTGGCGAACTGGAGCCGTTCCCGGGCGGTCCAGTTGAGCGCGCCGGTCCGCCACGCATCCGCCAGGGGGACGACGTGGTCGATCTGCACGCTGGCGGAGTTCCGTCCACGGTCGAAACGGATGATTCTGGTGGTGTACGGATCCCGGAGCTCACCGGTCAGCACCGTGCAGCCGTCCGATCTGCGGATGGTGGTGCTGCGCAGATCTCGCCGCAGAATGTCGTTACGGGTGTCACACCCGTTGTCGTCGATGTCCGACCAGGCGGGCCCGAACTCGTCCCGGCGGTACCTGGGAGAGTTGTCCTCCTCTTTGATCGGAAGGGTGGCGAGCAGCTTCAGCGCCGAGCCGCTGGCGGTCGGGGCACCAACCTGGTTGGACGTTCCGGTCTGGTCGGAAAGGTCACTGCAACCGGTCAGGCCGGCGATGAGGGCGAGGACGGCGAGGGCCGCGGCTCCGCCGGGTCGACCGGGTCCGCGACGATCTGGACCGACACCGCTTCTTCGCACCGGACTCCCCACCTCGACGGTTCGGAACCCGTGGGGGGTGCTCGCCCCGCTTCGGGTCCGTTCGGATCGAGGGTGACATTAACTGGAAATCGGCCCGCCGGGCTGGTCGGCCACCGTCAGGGGACGGGAACGCGGACTCCTCCGCTCACCGGATTGTCGTGCAACTCCAACTCCTGGGCCGTGGCCTCCCGCGGGATGTCGAAGACCATGGTGCCCGCCCTGAGGTCACCCGGGTTGATCGAATCCCACAGATCCTCGTTACTCAGTTGGAGGCGGGCGAGGAAATCGGCGCTGTGCCGGCCGCCGCCGCCGTCCCACAGAAACTGGGATGAGGTCACCAGCGTGCGGGTGGAGTCGCCGAGGTTGCGCACGGTCACGTGGGCCAGGCAGAACTGGCCGTCCGTGTGCCGAGCGAGCAGTCCGTCACCGAGTTTGGTCTGCCCGCACCGGAAGGAATCCACGATGAACTCGAGCTGGCCATCCGTGACGGGGCGGTTCAGGCCGCTGGCCGAACCCGATGCCGTGCTCGGACCGGTGGAGCGCGACGGGGCGGTTGTGGCCGCCAGCTGTTCCGCGGAACCATTCTGGCCGCTCTTTCCGGTCTTTCCGGGCAGGCTGACCACGACCGCGATGGCGATCAGCGCGCTCAGGACGATGGCGGCGATCCAGACGAGTCGCCTGCGATCGAGCCCGCGGGCCGCCGGCGGCTGGGCGAAGGGCGGGTACGGTGCGCCGGGCTCACCCGGTACCGGCCCGTGCTGATCGGGAGCCTGGCCGGACCACGGCCCCGGCGGTGCGCCGGGGACCTGCCCGCCCATCCGCCCGCCCAGCTGCGCGGGTGGGCGGGCACCTACCTGGGCGGGCCGCGGGCCGGGGCGTCCCATCGGGCTGTGCGCGTCGGGCTGCCCCGGTGGTGCCTGGCGTGGTTGTCCCGGTCCCTGGCCCGCCCGGGCGGCGGGAGCGCCCGCGTTCCAGGGGACCTGACGCGCGGGAACCGAGGTCGCCGCGCCGATCCGGGTCGGCGCGGCGCGGGGCACCTCGCTGGTTCGGCTCAGGAACTCCTCGGCCTGACCCATCGCCTCGCCGATGGTACCGGTACCGCGGGAGGGTGGCTGCGCGATGAGCCGCAGCAGCAGGTCCCGGGCGCTCGGCCGGTCGTCGGGATGCTTGGCTAGAGCCGCGCTGACCAGGCCGACCAGCGGCTGCGGCAGACCACGCAGGTCCGGGGCGGACCCGACGATGCGCATGCCGAGGTCGATGTCCGTACCGTCGCCGAACGGGTGGCGGCCGGTACCGGCGTAGGCGATGAGGATGCCCCAGGCGAAGACGTCCGCCTCCGGACCGATGGGCTGGCCGTGCACCTGTTCGGGCGCCATCCACCCGGCGGAGCCGAAGCCCCATGCCGTGGGCTTCGCCTTCGCGCCCTCGAGGGCCTGCGCGATC
Source organism: Frankia sp. CcCS3 (assembly GCF_977927575.1). Lineage (NCBI taxonomy): Bacteria > Bacillati > Actinomycetota > Actinomycetes > Frankiales > Frankiaceae > Frankia > Frankia sp. CcCS3. The sequence goes on along the minus strand of NZ_CDWRCL010000044.1, from coordinate 16,679 downwards.
CCGAAATCGATCACACGTGGCCCGGACAGTGAGAGCATCACGTTACTGGGCTTGAGATCCCGATGGACGAGGCCTGCGCTGTGGATCGCGGTAAGCGCCGTCGCGACCCCCACAGCCAGTCCGGTCAGGGTCGACGAGGTCAGCGGGCCCTTGTCGACCTGCATGTCCAGCCGGACCCCGTCGATGAACTCGGTGACGAGGTACGGCGCGGGCGCATTCGGATCCGCGTCCAGGACTTCGGCGGTGCAGAAGGGAGCGACCTTGCGTGCCGCTTCGACCTCGGCCCGGAACCGGCGGCGGAACTCCTCGTCGGCAGCCAGATCCGGTCTGATGACCTTGATGGCAACCCGCCGTCCGGCCCGGTTCCTCGCCAGGTAGACCGTGCCCATGCCGCCGACCCCCAGCCGGCTGAGCAAAACATAGGGGCCGACCGACCGGGGCTCGTGTGGATTGAGCGGATCACCTGGTTCGGAGCGGCCGGAACCCATGCGTGCGGCGTTGTCGGCCACGGTCAGCACCGCACGGCTGTGATCACGACCGCTGTCCACTGCTTGTCACACGAATGCCTCTCAAATCCCGATCCGACGCCCCGTTCCGACCGCCGATCCGTGCCCTCCGCCGATCAGCGGAGGTGGGACGGCCCTCGGCGATGCCACCGCGGCCGGCTGCGGGGCTGCTCATGGTTCGGTCTGGTCTACGTTTGCAGTCTGTCGCACTGCCAACGCTTCCAGTCGCACGCGGGCTCCCCGCCGACGGGACCGGTCGGCTCCCCGACAATGTGTTGCCGCCACGGCGCGCAGGCCGCGGCGGATGAGGCCGCAACCGAGGAGGCATCGTGAACCGGTGCGTACCAGTGTGGCCAATCTGATGAAGGGCTCGATCTCGGCTCATGCCCGGATCATGATTGATGTGGCTGGCTCGGTCGGTGTCGCTGATGTGATGGGAACAGCGGATTCGATGGACCCACCTGGCGGCGTCCGACGAGGAACCTGGCGCCCAGGTCGCGGTGTGCACCGGGTGCGGCCGACGGGTCAGTTTCCTGCCGCCGGCCTAGACCTCCAACTCGTTGGCGACGGCGTGCACGACCTTGGCGACCCGCTGGGCGGTCCGCCGGTCGGGATACCAGCCGCGACGAAGGTCTCGCTGCACGTCGTCCAGCACCTTGATCATGTCTTCGACCATGCTGTGCAGCTCGTCCGGACTGCGCCGCGCGGCCTGGGCAGCCGCCTTGGCGACCGACGGCGGGGCGGTCAGCAGCCGGACCGACAGTGCCTGGTCGCCACGCCGCCCGGCGGCGACGCCGAACTCGACCCGGTCGCCGGGTTTCAGCCGGTCGACCCCGGCGGGCAGGGCGGCCTTGTGCACGAAGACGTCGCCGCCGTCGTCCCGGCTGAGAAAGCCGAAGCCCTTGTCGACGTCGAACCACTTGACTTTGCCGGTGGGCACGGGCGACCTCGTTCTGTGTAACGGCAGGACAACGCAACGGAAGATGAGTGATTCCCAGGCTATCCGTCGGCCGCACGTCGCGTGCGTCTTCGGTAGCGATCGGCTGTCGAGTGAACCCCTCTCCCGTGATGGTGGCCTGGCCCGCGTTCGGCACACGTCCTCGTAGGCTGTCGCACGTGTCGGCGAAACCCTCGTCCGGGCAGGCCGGACCCGTGGCCGACGGTGCGGTAAACGAGGCCACGGCTCCGGTCGGGACCCCGCCGCCGGTGACCTGGGCGGATCGGCTGGTCCGGGTCGGGGCCGTGCTCTTCGGAACCGGTCTGGTCGTCACGGTGGCGGCGGTGATCCCCTTCTTCCTGGGCGCCGAGAATCTGCCGATCTGGCTGAACGCCGTCGCCAGCGGCGGACTGACCATCGGGTTCGCCGTGGCGCTGGTGGGGGTTCTCGCCGCCGCCCGATCCCGGATTCCCGAGGAGAGCGATCCCGATCTCTACGTGAACAACCCACATCCGCCCGACCACGGGGCCCCCGGGGACGGCACCGGTCCGCGGACAGACCCCGTCACCCGTTCCCGATAGTTCCTTGATCTCACGGCCGGGGGTGCGGGCCCCGGCCGGGCCGACCGCGTCGACCGCGTCGCGGCGTCAGCCCTGCTGTCGTCGGCGCCGGGCCTCGTCGACCAGCCAGGGCGGGAAGTCAGCCAGCCGGGGGAGGACGACGTCGGCGCCGGCGGAGAGCAGATCAGCGGCCGAGCAGGGCCCGGTGGCGCCCCCGACGGCGAGAGCGTCGCCGTCGGGGGCGCCGACCATGTCGCCGACGTGGTCACCGACGAAGATGTCCACGCGGTGGGCGCGCAGTGCCTCGCCCTTCGCCTGCGCGAACCGGGCTCCCTCCACCACGTCGGCGGTGATGCCGATCCGGTCCAGACTCGCCCGGGCCAGTGCCGTGCTCTTCGCGGTGACGACCACCACCCGGCCGGCGAGCCGCCGCACCGCCTCCACCGCGGCTACCGCGGCCGGCATCGGCAGCGACGCCGGCACCGCGTGGACCGTATAGAGCTCGCGGTAGCGGGCCGCCACGGCCGTGACATCGGCCGGCGGGAACCAGTGGGCGAGCTCCGTCTCCAGCGGCGGGCCAAGCCGGGCGACGACCGTCTCGACGTCCACCGCCACCCCGGTCTCAGCGGACAGGACGGCGAAGGTCGCCCGGATCCCGGGCCGGGCATCCAACAGGGTCAGATCGAGATCGAACCCGACGACCGGGACGGGCGCCCGCCAGAACGACACCGGCCAAGCTTAAGGGCCGTGTTCCCCGGGAAGCCCGCATTATCCGAGATCGCCTACCAGATCTGTACGATCTGTACGCCCCGGGCGGGCGAGATCCGGCTCATACGCCGCTCGACCGGTAGTGTCCGCGGGTGTGACCAGGGTTGTGGTGGATGTGATGCTCAAGCCGGAGATTCTCGACCCGCAGGGGCAGGCGGTGCTCGCTGCGCTGCCGCGCCTCGGCGTGAGTGGCATCGTCGGGGTCCGCCAGGGCAAGCGTTTCGAGCTGGAGCTGGAGGAGGGCACGGACCTCGACGGCGCGGTCCTGGCCCGGGTCGAGCACCTGGCCTCAACCCTGCTGGCCAATCCGGTGATCGAGGACTACGCGGTGCGCATCGAGGACGCCTCCCCGCCGTCGGTGGGCAGCCCCGCCGGCTGAGCCTCTCCGCTGCCGGAGCGGGGACGCCCGCGCCCCACCCAACGGCGCAGCACGCGCCGCCAAGGACTCGTGGGGAGTTCGGGGGGGCTCGGCCCCCGGCACTCCGCAACAACGCCGACGGCCCCAACCACCCACCCAGCCAAGGCGGCGCCGAAGGCGCAACGAGGGGGGTTCGGGGGACTCGGCCCCCCGGTCAGCATGACGAAAGTCCCCAACGGCCCAGCACGCGCCGCCAGGGACTTGCGTGGGCGAGGGGGGAGTTGAACCCCCACGTCCGCTAGGACACACGGACCTGAACCGTGCGCGTCTGCCATTCCGCCACTCGCCCGAGTGGGACTATCTCTCGACCAGACGACACGCTACCACGCCGGAGATGTCCTTCACGGAGGGGGGTCGGGCCCGTCGCGAACATGTCAAGCTGCCGAGCCGTGGGACGTCCGCGCTCGGGGGCATACGATCTCACAGACCGGGAGAAGGGAGGTCGAGCATGGGCGTGCTACAACGCTTCGAACGGCGCCTGGGCGGCCTCGTCGAGGGTGCGTTCGCGAAGGTGTTCAAGGGCGGAGTCGAGCCCGTCGAGATCGCCAGCGCGTTGGCCCGGGAAACCGACGATCGGCGGGCGGTCAGTTCGAACCGGGTGCTGGTGCCCAACGAGTTCGCCGTCGAGCTCGCCGGCGGCGACTTCGCCCGGCTCTCCCCCTACGACCGGGCACTGTGCGACGAGCTCGCCGAGATGGTCCGCGAGCATGCGGCCGAGCATCGCTACACCTTCGTCGGCCCGGTGTCCGTGCGGATGTCCGAGGCCACCGATCTCGATGTCGGCGTCTTCCGGATCCGCAGCAGCGTGGCCGCCGCGGACCCGGGAGCGGTGACTGGACGGCGCGCACGCCCTCCCCGACCGGGCGCTCCCGGCACCCCGCACCTCGTCATCACCACGAAGGCCCCGGGAGGGCCCGCGGGCGGAGGGGAACGGGAGTATCCCTTGGACGCCGAGACGACCGTGATCGGCCGCAGCGTCGAGTGCGACATCCGCCTGAACGACACCGGTGTATCTCGTCGCCACGGCGAGATACACCGGCTTCCCGACGGGCAGTTCCTCTACGTCGACGCCGGGTCCACCAACGGCAGCCTGGTCAACGGTCGCGCGGCGACGCAGGTCAAGCTGGTCAACGGGGACAAGATCGAACTCGGTACCGCGACGATCATCTTTCGTCGCGAGGATGGACGGGGGAATGGCCCGGCGCGCGCGGGCGCCCGTGGGACACCTCCGCCGGCCCAGGCCGGGGGCCGGGAGACCATCCCGCCGGACCGCCGTCCCACGCCCGCCCCGGACGACCCGTACCGGCGCGGCTCGTCGCCCCGCGCCGGCCGCGTCGACCCGTACGCCGATCGTGATCGGCGCGGTGTGCCGGGGTACCGGGACGATCCATACCAGAACCGGATGGACCCGTACCGAGACCGGACACCGGAACGGGATCACGGCTACGACCAGCCGCGCGACCGCGGCGGTCGTGACCCCTATCACCGTGATCCCCGTGACGGGCGTGGGGGACGCGACGACGCTCCTCGGCGATCCGACCCTGCACGGCGCGCCGACCCCTACCGCGAGCCGAGCAATCCCGGCCGCCGGCCCGGCTCCGGTTCGCCGTCCGATGGGCTCGAATCCCTCGACGACGTGTACGACGCCGACACGGACCTCCCCGGCCGCGCCGCCGCGGAGCCTCCCGGCGGGGATGGTCGACGTGACCGACCCAGATCGGATCGAGGCTGGTAGCGCCCGATGGACCCCACCGAGCCCAGCGAACTCGTACTGCTGGTTGTCAAGATCGGATTCCTTGCCCTCCTCTGGGGATTCGTTCTGGTCGCCGTGCGCGCCGTCCGGCTGGATATGTTCGGCCCCACCAAGCGTCAGCAGCGGCGCGAGCCGCCCCCCATGGTCCGGCCGACGCCGCCGCGCACCCCGCCTCAACCTCCACGCAAGCCACAGACACCTAGCAAACTCGTGGTGACCAAAGGTCCCTTGACCGGCACAACGATCCCGCTAGGAACGGCACCTGTCACCATCGGACGGGCACAGGGCTCGACCCTGGTCCTCGAGGATGACTTCGCATCCGGGCGGCATGCGAGACTCGTGCCCCACGACGGGCAGTGGTTCGTGGAGGACCTGGGCTCGACCAATGGCACATTCCTCAACCGTACGAAGGTGACCAGTCCCATGCCGGTACCTCTCGGCGCGCCGGTCAGGATCGGGAAGACGGTCCTGGAGCTCCACCGGTGAGCCTCAGGCTTCACTTCGCCGTCCGCTCGGATGTCGGGCACGTGCGGGAAGGAAACGAAGATTCGGCCTATGCCGGGCTCCGCCTGCTGGCGGTGGCCGACGGCATGGGTGGTCATGCTGCGGGGGAGGTCGCCAGCTCGACGGTGATCTCCCGCCTGGCGGGTCTCGACGACGCGATCGACAGCGACGATCTCGTGACGGAGCTGAACGAGGCCGTCCGGGACGCCAATCGGCAGCTGCGCGAGATGTCGCTGGAGAACAGCGCGCTGGACGGCATGGGCACCACGGTGACCGCCGTGCTCTCCTCCGGTGACATGCTCGGGGTGCTGCACGTCGGCGATTCCCGGGCCTACCTGCTGCGCGACGGCGTCCTCAGCCAGGTCACCCACGATCACACCCTGGTGCAGGATCTCGTGGACCAGGGTCGGATCACCCCCGAGCAGGCGAACACCCACCCGCAGCGCTCGCTGCTGATGCGGGCGCTCGACGGTCGGGAGGTCGAGCCCGACCTCTCCGTGCGCCAGGCGATCGCGGGAGACCGCTACTTGCTGTGCACCGACGGTCTGTCGGGGGTGGTAAGCGAGGAGACGATCCTCGAGACGCTGCTGCTGCCCACCCCACAGGAGGCGGTTGACCAGCTGGTCGACCTGGCCCTCAAGGGCGGTGGCCCGGACAACATCACCGTCGTGGTCGCCGACATCGAGGAGGACCACGGCGAGGCGGAGCCTTATCCTCTCGTGGCCGGCGCGGCGGCCGAGAAGCGGGCGGTCCCCGGGGCGTCGCCGGCCCGCAGCGGGCCGAATCCCCAGTACCCCGACCACGAGTCCGCGGCGGCGAAGGCCGCCCGTATCGGTCGGCCGGGCTTCCACCGGCGGGACCGCCAGGCACAGGCCAGCGATCGCGGCGACGACGACGATGGCGACGACTCCGACCCGGAAGGATCCGGAGGACGGCGCTCCGGCCGGCGGGTCCTGTTCGTCTCCACCGTGGTGTTCTTGCTCATCGTGGCCGGTGCTGCGGCCGGGTGGACCTACGTGCGCGGGCAGTATTATGTCGGCGTCGACGATGAACACGTCGCCCTCTTCCAGGGCGTGAAGGGCATTCCGCTGTCCTCGGTGGTGCTCTCCCGTCGTCAGCCACTGTCGGAGGTTGCGGAGCCCGATCAGGCGGAGCTCCGACGAGGCATCCGCGCCGGCAGCCGTGACGATGCGGAGAAGATCATCTCGCGCCTGCGTACCCCGGCTGTACCCGCCGTATTCCCGTCACCGAGCCCGAGCCCGACCGACCGTTCCAAGGTGCCGTCGGGCACCTCGGACTCCTCCCTCCTGTCCACTCCCCTGTGCCAGCCGGCGACCGATGCCGGCGTCACGGTCCCGGGATGCCCGACCACACCCGTCCCCACCCCCTCACCGTGATCTCAGGCCAGCGATGACTCGCCCGCCGATCCCCCTACCTCCGCTACGCAGGCCGAGGTCGGCGGACCTCACCGCGACCTTCGCCGGCTTCCCGCTGCCCACCGGCACCAACCTCCCGCCGTACCGGCGCCGGGAGCTCATCCTGATGATCTTCGCTGGTGCGCTCGCAACCAGCGCGCTCGCCGCGTTGACCTTCGCCGACATCGGCCAGATCTCGCTCGGGATCTTCTCCATCGGTCTCGGCTTCTTCTGCCTGTGGGCACTGGCCCACCTGGCGGTACGCAGGTTCGCGCCGGCCGCCGACCCGGTGCTGCTCCCGGTCGTCGTCGCGCTCAACGGCCTGGGCCTGGTCATGATCTATCGGCTCGACCTCGCCAAGGCGGATGCCGCCGAGCGGGCGGGAACCCACATCCCGCCCGGTGCCGCGCAGACGCAGCTCGTCTGGACCCTGCTGGCGGTCATCGTCTTCATCCTGGTGCTGACGCTGGTACGCGATCACCTCTCGCTCGCCCGGTACGCCTACACGGCCGGTCTGGTCGGTCTGGTCGGTCTGGTGCTGCCGATCGCGCCGGGCATCGGCGCGACCATCAACGGCGCGCGCCTCTGGCTGCGGATCGGGCCGTTCTCTTTCCAGCCGAGCGAAGTCTCGAAGATCATTCTTTTGATCTTCTTCGCCGGCTATCTGGTCAACAAACGCGAGGTCCTCTCGGTGGCCTCCCGGTCCTTTCTCGGGATGGGGATCCCGCGCGCCCGCGACCTCGGACCGGTGCTGGTGGCGTGGCTGGCGAGCCTGGGCATCCTGATCGTGCAGAAGGACCTCGGCTCGTCCCTGCTGTTCTTCGGAATGTTCATGGTCGTCCTCTACGTCGCCACCGAGCGGGCATCGTGGGTCGTGGTCGGCTTCGTGCTGTTCCTGTTCGGTGCCGTGATCGCGCACAGTATGTTCAGCCATGTCCAGGTCCGGGTGGACGGCTGGCTGCACGCCTTCGACGGTGACAACCCGTCGAGCACGTCGTACCAGCTCGTGCAGGGTCTCTACGGCTTCGCCGCCGGTGGCATCACCGGTACGGGGCTCGGGGAGGGGCACCCGCAGAAGGTGCCGTTCGCGAACACCGACTTCATCATGGCGAGCCTCGGTGAGGAGCTCGGTCTCACCGGCGTCATGGCCATCCTGATGATGTACGCCCTGGTCGTGCTGCGCGGGATGCGCGCGGCCCTCGGCGCGAAGGACCCGTTCGGCAAACTGCTGGCGTCCGGGCTGTCCTTCACCCTGGCGCTGCAGGTGTTCGTGCAGGTGGGCGGGGTCATGCGGCTCATCCCGCTGACCGGGCTCACGCTGCCGTTCGTCTCCTACGGCGGGTCGTCCATCGTGGCCAACGCCGCGATCATCGCGTTGCTGCTGCGGGTCAGCGACGCCGCCCGCCGCGCACCCGAACCGGTGCCGGATGCCCCCCTGTTCGACCCGGGCGCGGTTGCCGAGAGTCCCACCCAGGTGGTGAAGACGACATGAACCGCACGGTGCGCAAGGTCGCCGTCGCCTGCATGATCCTCTTCGCCGCGCTCCTGGTGAATGCGAACTGGCTCCAGATGGGCGAGGCGGGCAGCCTCAAGTCCCAGCCGACGAACGGGCGTCAGATCACCGAGCGCCTGGAACGACAGCGGGGCGCGATCGTCGCCGGTGACGTGGAGATCGCACGTTCGGTGCCGTCGAACGACCAGTACAAGTATCAGCGGCAGTATCCGGCCGGGCAGCTCTACTCCAACGTCACCGGCTACTACACGCTGTTCACGGCGGCCGGCCTGGAGCTGTCCGAGGACGTCTTCCTGTCCGGAGACGACGACCGGCTGCTCGCGAGCCGGGTGACCGGCCTGTTCACCGGCGCGGAGCGGCGCGGCGGTTCCGTGGTCACTACGATCAATCCCGCCGTCCAGAAGGCTGCGGCGGAGGCGCTCGACAACCGCAAGGGCGCGGTGGTCGCCATCGAGCCGCCGACCGGCGCGATCCTGGCGATGGTCACCAACCCGTCCTACGACGCGAACGCGCTGGCTGCCCATGACGAGAAGGCCGCGGCCAACGCCTATGGGCTGCTGTCGGGCAATCCGGATCAACCATTGCTGAACCGGGCGACCCAGCAGACCTATCCGCCCGGTTCCACCTTCAAGCTCATCACCGCCGCCGCCGCACTGTCACAAGGCAGGACGCCGGATACCCGCGTCGCGGCACCCGACGAGCTACCGCTCCCGCTGAGCACCGTGCGGCTGCCGAACTTCGGCGGCGAACGCTGCGGCGACGGCGAGACCGACACCCTCATTCACGCGCTCACCATCTCCTGTAACACCGCGTTCGCACAGCTCGGCATCGATCTCGGTGCCGACACCCTGCGCCGGCAGGCCGAGGCCTTCGGCCTGAACGCGGCCTTCCCCGACTTCCCCTTGCAACAGGCCCGTAGCGTCTTCCCCGCCAAGCTCGACGCCGCGCAGACCGCGCAGTCAGCGATCGGCCAGTACGACGTCCGGGTCACGCCCCTACAGATGGCGGAGGTGGTCGCGGCGATCGCCAACGACGGCATGGAGATGAAGCCCTATCTCGTGTCCGAACTGCGCAGCCCGGACCTCAAGAGGATCAGTAAAACCGAGCCGGAGAAACTCGGTGAACCGGTGAGCAGCGAGGTGGCCGCCCAGCTCACGACCATGATGGAAAGCGTGGTGACGTCGGGGAGCGGTCGGCGGGCGCAGATCGGCGGCGTTACCGTCGCCGGGAAGACGGGGACCGCCGAGCACGGCACCAGTCTGCCGCACGCCTGGTTCGTGGGGTTCGCCCCGACGGACACCCCGAAGATCGCGGTTGCCGTCATCGTCGAGGACGGCGGCGGCGAGCTGGGTACCGGTGGTGCGGTCGCCGCCCCCGTCGCGAAAAAGGTCATACAGGCCGCATTGGACAAGCCATGAACAACTCCCCGGGCAATCCCATCTCCCCGTCGCAGCCCTTCGCCGGCGCCGCGGCGCCGAACACCGTCCTCGACAACCGATACCGCCTGAACGGGCGGATCGCCGCCGGCGGCATGGGTGAGGTCTGGCGTGGCCTGGACCAGACCCTCGGCCGCCCCGTCGCGGTGAAACTGCTGCGCCCGGAGTACGCCAGCGACGAGTCGTTCCTGGTGCGGTTCCGCGGCGAGGCCCGCCATGCCGCCCGGCTGTCACACCCGGGCGTCGCCTCGGTCTATGACTACGGCGAGGTTGCGACCTCCGACGACTACCCGACCGCCTACCTGGTGATGGAGCTGGTGGAGGGGGAGCCCCTCTCCGCCGCGCTGCACCGGGAGAAGCGGTTGTCCCCGGAGCGCACGCTGGACATCCTCGGGCAGGCGGCCGACGCGTTGCAGGCCGCGCATGCCCTCGGCGTGGTCCATCGCGATGTCAAGCCCGGCAACCTGCTGCTGCGCCCGGACGGCGCGGTGAAGGTCACCGACTTCGGGATCGCCCGCGCGGTCGACGCCGCGCCGCTCACCGCCACCGGCATCATGATGGGGACGGCCTACTACGTGTCCCCCGAGCAGGCGTCCGGGCGTCCGGTGACACCGGCGAGCGATGTCTACTCGCTCGGCGTCGTCGCGTACGAGTGCCTCGCCGGTCGCCGCCCCTTCGACGACCGCAACCCCATCGTGGTCGTGATGGCCCACCAGCAGGACACCCCGCCCCCGCTGCCGACCGACATCCCCTACCAGGTGCGGGCCCTGGTGGACTCGGCGATGGCCAAGGACCCCGCGCGCAGGCCCAGTTCGGCGGGGGCATTCGCACGTTCGGCGGCCGGGATCCGGCGCAGCCTGTGGAGCCCGGAGCCGGCGCGCTGGCCCAGCACACCGGATGCGACCGCCCGCCATCCGGGGCCGGGCGCCGTCCTCCCGCCCGCTGGTGCCGCCGCTCGCCCGCCCCGATCCACCTCGCGCACCCGACCACCGTCCTGGGTGGCCGCACCGCCACCGTCCGCTCGCACCAGTGGACCGGGGCGCACCGGCGCTCCGTCGGACAAAGCCCAGGCGGTTCCCGATGGCCCGGGAGCCATGCTCGGCGGACCCGACGTACCTGCAATGGCCCTGCACAGCCCGCCCTACGGCGGCCCCGACACCGCGTACGGCGGCCCCGAGGGGGCGTACGGTGGCTCGGCCTACGGGACGCCGGACCGTGGCGGCCCCCGCGATCCCGGCACCGCCTACCACCCGGGTCCGCCGCCGTGGGCCCGTACCCCCGGCGGCCCCCCGGGCCTGTCCGGCCCGGACGGCCAGGATGATCTACGGCCGGGCTGGGAGGGGCGAGCTGCTCGACGGCACCGGCCGGAGACAGCCTCCCGTCCCGCCCTGCCACTGCCGCTTCTGATCATTCTGCTGATCCTCACCGTGGTGATCGTCGCATTCGCGACTAACAGGTTGTTCTCCAAGAGCAATTCCGAATCGAACTCCGCGACCACACCACCGGGGGTGGTGTACGCAACCGCAATCGGTGGTGAAATCGTCAGCGGTAACGCCGGGTCGGCGATTTCCGGCGCGGGAGGGGCGACGGCAGGGGAGTATTCGTGACCGACGTGACGGAGATGTATGCTCCGGGGGCTGGGCCACAGATTATCGGCGGGCGTTACGAGCTGGGCGAGGGCATCGGCTATGGCGGCATGGCGGAGGTCTTCCGCGGCCGTGACATCAGGCTCGGCCGTGAGGTCGCCATCAAGACGCTGCGCCCGGACCTCGCCCGTGATCCCACCTTTCTCGCCCGGTTCCGCCGCGAGGCACAGTCCTCGGCCGCGCTGAACCACCCCGCGATCGTCTCGGTGTATGACACGGGCGAGGACATCATCAACGGGGCGCAGATCCCCTACATCGTGATGGAGTTCATCGAGGGACGGACCCTGCGCGACGCGCTGCAGACTGAGGGCCGGTTCACCGAACGCCGCGCCATGGAGATCACCTCCGACGTCTGCGCCGCCTTGGACTACAGCCACCGGATGGGGATCATCCACCGCGACATCAAGCCGGCGAACGTGATGCTCAGCCCGGACGGCTCGGTTAAGGTCATGGACTTCGGCATCGCCCGCGCCACCACCGCGACCTCCTCGACCATGACCGCGACGGCCGCGGTGATCGGCACCGCTCAGTACCTGTCCCCGGAGCAGGCCCGAGGAGCCCGCGTCGACGCCCGCAGCGACGTCTACACCACCGGGGTGCTGCTCTACGAACTGCTCACCGGATCGCCGCCGTTCCGCGGGGACAACCCGGTGGCCGTGGCCTACCAGCACGTGCGGGAGGACCCGCCGCCGCCGTCCGCTCACGATCGCGGCATCTCCCCCGAGGCCGACGCGATCGTCCTCAAGGCGATGGAGAAGGACGCCGACGACCGCTACGGCACCGCGGGTGAGATGCGCGACGATCTGGAACGGGCGCTGGCCGGACGACGCGTGCACGCCATGATGGGAGGTGGTGGCGCGGGCGGGGCCGCCACCACCCTCGGCCCGGCCGCTGCCGGCACGGCGGTCCTCAGCCGCGGTGACCGAGCGGGTTACCCTACCCGGGACCGCTACCGCGACGACGACTACCGCAACGACGACCAGACCACCTACCGCGACGTGCCCTACGACGACGGCCGCTTCGGCACCGGTCCGTTCGACCGCTACGACGTGACCGGGGCCATCGACCGGCGGGCCGTTCCCGATCAGGAGCGTTCCCAGGCGTGGAAGTACATCCTCGCGGGTCTCGGAATCGTCATCGTCTTCGTCGCCGTCGTCCTGCTCGCCACGACCTTCCTCAGCTCCGGTCACAACACCGCCTCCACGAAGAAGATCCTCGTCCCGACCGGCCTCGTCGGGCAGAACGAGGAGCAGGCCCGCGCCCGGCTGCAGAGCGCCGGCTTCGGGGGGGATGCGGTCACGAAGCTGGTCGACTCACCGGACATGGCCGGCCGGGTCACGGCGGTCGACCCGGCCGAGGGCAAGGAGGTCGCCGCCAAGGGGATGATCACCCTGTCGATCGGCAAGGCCGCCGACGACGTCCAGATCCCCACCGACCTGATCGGGAAGACCCAGGCCGAGGCTGAGGCGGCGCTACGGGCGCTGGGGCTGGTCCCGAACTCGATGGCCTACGCCAACCCGACCGGCCAGAAGGTAGGCACGGTGAACAGCACCGATCCGCAGCCGGGTACGGCCGTCAAGCCCGGCAGCACGGTCACGCTCAACGTGGTCAGCCCGAACGTCAACGTTCCCGACGTGCGCAACCGCACGTACGACAATGCCGTCGCCGAACTCGGCCGCTACGGGCTGAACGCGGCCCGGCAGAACGTCGCGAACAACAACGTGGCGCCGGGGACGGTCGTGGACCAGAGCCCGTCCGGCGGCAACGTCCCTCGGGGCTCGACCATCACGCTGTCCGTCGCCCAGCAGATCCAGACCACCGCGCCGCCGACCCCGACCGAGACGCCAACCGGGCCCACCCCGACCGCGGAGCCGACCAGCACCTCGCCGAGCCCGACGGGTAATCCCACCCCTGGGACACCGGCCACGACGAGGCTGGGCGGCCTGGGGGGGCTGCTGGGCGGCCGCAACGGCGGTGGCGGCACCTGAGGTCGTCGCGCCGACGGAGGCGGTCGTGGCTGCTCAGGCAGTATGGGACTGCGGCCGCCCACGGCAGGGTGCCTGATGCCGCGGGAGGTCACGATCTGATGCGCATCCTGGTGATCGACAACTACGACTCGTTCGTCTTCAACCTTGTCCAGTACCTGGGCCAGCTTGAGACCGAATGCATCGTGCGCCGCAACGACGAGATGACGCCGGCCGACCTCGCCGCGCTCGGCGTCGACGGGGTCCTGCTCTCCCCGGGACCGGGTACGCCCGAGGCGGCCGGCGTGAGCATTCCCATGGTGCGAGCCTGCGCGTCGGGCGGTGTGCCGCTGCTCGGGGTGTGCCTGGGCCATCAGGCGATCGCGGTCGCGTTCGGCGCTACCGTCGACCGCGCCCCGGAGTTGCTGCACGGCAAGACCTCGGTCGTCCACCATGACCGGACCGGCGTTCTCACGGACCTGCCGTCGCCGTTCATCGCGACTCGTTACCACTCGCTGGCCGTCGAGGAGGACACCCTCCCCGAGGAAATCGAGGTGACCGGCCGGACCGAAAGTGGCGTGGTGATGTCGCTGCGCCATCGGCGGCTCCCGCTCGAGGGCGTGCAGTTCCACCCGGAGTCCGTCCTCACCCAGGGCGGCCACCTGATCCTCGCCCGTTGGCTGGACCAGTGCGGCGACGGCGGCGCGGCGCGCAGGCTCGCACCGGGGCTGTCCGCCGAGGTCGAGACCCTGCGGACGGCGGCGTTCTCCTAGCCGCGCCTGGCGGTGCCGGACAGGTCGATCATCGGCCCGTCGTAGCCGGATAACCGGCTGTCGGCGGCCTCCTCGACGCGGTATCCCAGCCGGTAGGCGTCGGCGTACTGCCGGTAGATCGTGACCTGTGGATTGGCCCGCAGGCTGGAGCGCAGCGCAGCGACCTCCCCGATCGCCGTGATCCGGAACGGCGGGGAGAAGACCTCGCCGTGCAGCAGAAGAGTGTTCCCGACGCAGCGGACCGCCGTCAGTGCCGTCACCCGGCAATCCATGATGCTCATCGCCTCGGCGCCGCCGGCCCACAGCGCGTTCACGACCGCTTGGACATCCTGCTGATGCACGATGAGATCGTCGGGCCTCGGGGCGGGCACGCCGGGGGCGTACGGGCCGCCCCGGCCCTCCCGCGGGGCGTCGTCCAGCTCGACGGTCAGCGCCGGCCCGCGCAGGACCGGCCAGCCGCTCGACCAGGGACCGGGCGGCGGCATCGGTCCCGCGCGCGGAGCCTGGGGCCCCTGACGGGACGGCCTGCGCCGTGGTCGCGCGCCGCCGCGACTCGGCGTCCAGCCCGGCACGGCGGTCGGCCACCCGGCCCGCCTCCTCGTCGATAACCTGCGCGACTCCCGCCCGCTCCTGGGCCGCCCAAGCGGCGGTGTCCCGCGGGCCAGCCCGATCGAACGGGCCGCCGTCCAGCACCACGACGCCGGACAGCACGCCGGCTCAGAACAGCGACACCGCCCAGATCACCCGCCGCGACCGGCTCCCCGGCCAGGGCCAGGGCCAGGGCCGTAGCCCGCCGTGCACCGTTGTCCCCAACCTCCCTCGGTGCACCGCTGGACGGTTCACCCACGCCTGCCGGTGGATCGCCGGGGGCGGCACGCGACCATGCCACAGCCAGCTCGGCCGGGCGATCCGTCCGCCGCGTCGGAGGTATCGCCTCCAGCGCAGGCTACGCGGCCGATGGCGCTCTCGATGCCACATCGGTCTGATCGCCCCGGCACCGGCCGCGACGCCGGCGTCGCCCGGGCACCGACCGGAGGTGAATCCCGCCGGCCGGTACGCAACGGCGTTTCCACGGATGCCCTGTCTACGCTGGTACCCAGCGCGAGACCGCCGATGGCCGGACGAGGACGGCGACGGCGGTCGCCGTCCTCGTCCACGTACGGCCATCGAGGAGTTCCGCAGTGCCCGAGTCGCGACGCCGCAAGCCCAAGAAGCCGACCCCGACCACCACCGCGGGCGCGTCGGCACGCAAGCGGAAGCCGCCGTCTCCGCCCTGGTTCGGCGGTCTGATCCTCGCGTTCTTCCTGCTCGGGATCGCCTACCTGCTCGTCTACTACTTCTCCAACGGCGGCGTCCTGGGGATGGAGGGGCTGGGCGGCTGGAACATCCTTATCGGGTTTGGTTTTGTCGTCGTCGGGCTGGCCGTGTCGACCCAGTGGCGATAGCCG
The DNA here is from genome assembly GCF_977927575.1 of Frankia sp. CcCS3. Classification (NCBI taxonomy): domain Bacteria; kingdom Bacillati; phylum Actinomycetota; class Actinomycetes; order Frankiales; family Frankiaceae; genus Frankia; species Frankia sp. CcCS3. The sequence goes on along the minus strand of NZ_CDWRCL010000044.1, from coordinate 1,038 downwards.
GCCCGAACGCCAGACGCCCAATGGCCACGCCCGGCACAACCACCGGAGCTTCCAGCCGTGTCATTCATCCACAACCGTTGTCCACAAGTGTGGATACTTCCGTCTTGATCACCGGTTACCCAGAGCATCCTGTTGCATCCTGAACGTCAGAAGATTTCCGGCTTCTCACCCTACGAAGCCACGATCGGGTTCTCCCGGGCGCTCCGGGTAGGCGAACGCGTGTTCGTCAGCGGGACCGGGCCGGTGTGGCCGGACGACACGGTTCCACCGGACGCTGAGCTGCAGACCCGGCGGTGCTTCGAGATCATCCGCACCGCACTGCGCGAGGCGGGCACCGATCTCGGTGACGTCACCCGTACCCGGATGTTCATCACCGATCCCGCCCACGTTCCGGCCGTCGGCGCCGTCCACGGCGAGCTGTTCGCCGCGATCCGCCCAGCCGCCACAATGGTCGTCGTTGCGGGACTGCTCGACGAGTGTTGGGTCGTCGAAGTGGAAGCCGAGGCGATCCTCGGGTCCGGGGCCAGGGCCGAGGCCGACTGACGGCCGGCCCTGACGCCGGGTCCGGGTCCCGGGCCGTCAGCGCGCGATGACCGCCCTGCGCAGACGCGCCACGGTGCGTTCGGCGTCGCCGGTTGCGACGATCAGGCGCCGGAACTCGCCGCCCGGGCGGACTTCCACCACGACCGCGGGCCGGCCGCGGTAGACAGCGACAAACTCCTTGCCGCCCCGCGACCGCCAGGTCCCGAGGGCCATGACGCGCGGCAGTCCGGTCCCGGGCGCCCGCCATCCGTGCACTTCCGCGAACGCGTCCGCCGCCAGGCGTACGTCGAGTACCTCGTCGAGCCGCACGGAGACGTCCCCACGCACCGCGCCGATCCGTTCAAGCCCGCGCAGGACGACCTCGACCCGCTTGTCCACAACCTCCAGGCTGGCCACAGCTCCCACGTTAGGGCCTGTTTGGGAAGTTTATCGGGGCAGCCATTCGTTGATCGCGGCGATGGGTACTGTTGCTCCGTAGCGGACGGCTAGCTTGTC
>NZ_CDWRCL010000043.1:0-22175 GCF_977927575.1 Frankia sp. CcCS3 | reverse complement strand
TCGTGCGGGACCACACCTGGGCGGGATATCCGCCACCGAAGACGTTGCGACCCTTCACATTGATCAGGGGATGCGACGTCGGTCCGCGCGGGTCCGCGAGGGTCACGGCCGCGGCGAGCTGGGGGATGTAACCCGCGAAGGAGGCGGTGCTGAACCCCTCCGCGGTGCCGGTCTTGCCGGCGGCCGGCCGGCCGATCTGCCCGTTCCCGCTGGCCGTCCCGTGGTTGATGACCCCCTGCAGCACGGCGCTGACCTTGTCCGCAATCTTCGGGTCGAGCACCTGCTGGCAGGGAGCGCCGGTGTCGAAGGGAAGCGGCCGGTCCGTCCCGCCCACCCGCTGGGTGATCGCGAGCACGGTCCGCGCGTCGCACTTCCTGCCCCGCGCGGCCAACGTCGCGTAGGCGATCGCCAGATCGAGGGTGCTGATCTCGTTGGATCCGAGGGTGGAGGAGCCGTCAACCCGGCCGATCCCGTCCACCCCCCTGCATTCGGGATCGTTGTTGTTGTGCTGCCGGATCCGGCACGAGGTGACGCCCATGCGACGGGCCACCTCGGCCGTCTTCAGCACGCCCAGCTTCTCGGCGAGCTGGATGTAGTAGGTGTTGACCGATGACCAGGTGGCGGTCGTCAACGAGTAGAAACCGTCCTCGCTGGAGTCGGCGTTGCCGTAGCAGTTCTTGCCCTGGGGATCCGGGTTCGGGAAGACGTTCGAGTGGTAGCAGAGGGGGGCGTGCAGCGTCGTGGAAAGCGGTAGTCCCGATTCGAGCGCGGAGATCAGAGTGAACACCTTGTAGGTCGATCCCGAGGAGAACGAGTCCTCGTCGACGGGATAGATCTCCTTGGTGTGGACGAAGTCCGTGGACAGAGCGGCGGGCTGTCCGTCCGCCGCCGGGCCGTAGACCCGGTTGATCGCCAGGGCGAGCACCTGGCCGGTGTTCGGCTGCACCATCGCGACGCTCGCCGCCACCCGGTTCCCGATCGGGATGACCTCGGTCGCGGCCGACTGCGCCGCCTGTTGCGCCACCGGGTCCAGCGTCGTTCTGATCGTGAGGCCGCCCTCGAACAGCAGTCTGCGCGCGTCCTCCTCCGTCGGGGCGAAGGATCTGTCGTTCAGCAGCCGCTGGCGCACGAGGGCGCAGAAGAACGGCGCGACCGAGTCGGCGCAGGGATCGGCCGAGTGGGGCGGCCGGTTGAGCACCACCTCGCCGTCGTGCGCCTGGTGAAAGGCCGCCGCGTCGATGTGATGAAGTTCGAACATGCGGTCGAGGACCACGTTGCGCCGTTCCCGCGCCGCCTGCGGATGCATCACCGGGTTGAAGGCGGTCGGGTTTTTCACCAGGCCGGCCAGCAGCGCCGCCTGCGGCAGGGTGAGCTTGTCGACGTCGACGTTGAAGTAGTGCTGCGCGGCTACCTGGACGCCGTACGCGCCATCGCCGAAGTAGGCGATGTTGAGATAACGCTCGAGGATCTCGTCCTTACTCAGATGGGCTTCGAGGTACAGCGCATAACGCGCTTCCCGAAGCTTGCGCTGGACGGTCTGCTCGGTCGCGGCCTCCTTCGCCTCGGCCGTCGTCGCGGACATCAGAAGAACGTTCTTGACGTACTGCTGGGTCAGGGTCGAGCCGCCCTGGGTGACCTCGCCGTTCTCCCGGTTGGTGAGATACGCCCGGACGAGACTCTTGTAATCCAGCCCGTCGTGCTCGTAGAACCGGGAATCCTCGATGTCGATGATCGCCTGACGCATCACCGGCGGAACGCGGCCCAGGGACACGACCTCGCGGTCCTGCTCCCCGCGCAGCACGGCGAGGACGTTCCCCCGCGCGTCGAGGACGCGCGACGCCTGGGCCAGCGGGGGGACAGCCAGGTTGGCCGGCAGGTCGAGGAAGTCGTCCGCGCCGCCCTTGACGGTCAGTCCGGCCGCCCCCACCACCGGCAGGGCCAGCATGCCGACGAGCACGCCCGCCACCACGCTGATCACACCGGCGCCGAGCAGCCGCGTGGCCACGAACCCCAGCCGGCGGGCCGATGATGCGATGGGACGAGGCGCGGGCTGGTCGACGTCGCCGAAGCGGAGTTCGTCAGGCTCGTACCGGCGCCCCGGTACACGATCGCGGGCGGAATCCTCGAACCGCCCACGACCGGGCGTGGGGTGCCCAGGGGGCGCGGTCATCCAGGGACCTCCGTCCAGCCAGGCTGGGCCACCCGTCGGAGCATACGGGCCAACATTCGATCAACAAGCGCCACCCCCGCCGCCCCGATTTCCACGAACACCGCAAGGCGGCGGCCCATCGCAGCCGATAATGCCGTGAGCTGGGACGTCGCAGTTCCAGCCCCGGCCGGCGACCCTGCCGGTCCCGGGCGCGCCCCGGAGGACCGTGACAACCTCCACACCGGCTGCCCCGCCGTCCACGCTCCACACCTCTACTTTTAGGCGTCATCGTGATTTCTGTCCCACAGTGGGGCAATCTCGTCAAAACGGAAACGAAGCGATGAAGAACCCGCACCACCTCCGAGCCGATACCTCATTGTCACGCAACAGACATGCGGAAGTCACAGACAGCACTACCATGGCGATCCGGATCAATGGCCCGGACTAGTCATTTGGACAACCACCCGTGTGGGGTCTGTGCCGTGGCCACGCCACTCCGTACGGTTTCGGGGCAACGCCACGTCACCACCCGCACGGGCCCCTGACCCGGACTCGAGAAGAAAGGCAGGTGGCATGACCAGAAGCCTGACCCCCACCGTCAGCACGCCACGCCGTGCCAACACGACCCATCTCGTGGGTTCCACCGTCGACGGCGACTGGACGGCCCACGCCGCCTGTCGCGACCTCGACCCGGATGAGCTGTTCGTCCAGGGCGCCGCCCAGAACCGGGTGAAGACCCGGTGCTTCGGCTGCGCCGTCCGCACCGAGTGCCTCGCGGACGCTCTCGACAACCACGTCGAGTTCGGCGTCTGGGGGGGCATGACCGAACGGGAGCGTCGCGCGCTGCTACGTCGCCGCCCGGACGTCACGTCCTGGCGGAAGCTGCTCACGGACGCCCAGGCCGATCACAGATCGGCCTCCGCCGGCTGATTCAGCGGTGGTCCGACCAGTCCCCCAAGGCCGATCGGATCCTTCGCCGGCTATCCCCGCCCGAGGACAACGTCGTCCCGGTCCGGGATCACACACATCCGCTGTCAACCGCGTTCTCTCGCCCGGATGAACCGGGGCTCGCCGATCAGGATGATCAAGCTGATCAAGCGGTCCGATCCAGCCGTTCGTCACGCGCGAGCGCATCGCCGATCTCCCGCAGTCCGACGAGATCGTGCACGTCTTCCGACAACGCCTCCACCTCCACCATCGGGGTGTCGGGATGGGCGCTGGTGAACCGCTCCCGCAGCCGCGCCTCCCGGCTCGCTAGCCGGACCCGATCGGCGTGGATGCGCAGCACCGCGGCGGCAAGCGGATGCTCCCCGTGCTCCTCGAGGTTCTCGGCGGCGGCGAGGCTGCGCTCGACGTTGAGCGCCTCGGCATCGCTGTGGTGCATCCGGTTCACGACCAGTCCGGCGAGGGGCATCCCCTCCGCGTCGAGCCGATCGACGAAGTAGGACGCCTCCCGTAGCGCCGCGGCCTCGGGCGCGGCGACCACGATGAACGAGGTGCCGGGATCGCCGAGCAGGCGGTAGGTCTCCTCCGCCCTCGCCCGGAAGCCACCGAACATCGTCTCCAGTGCCGCCACGAACTGGCTGACGTCGGTCAGCAGTTGGGCGCCGAGCACCTTGGTGAGGACTCGAGTGAACATGCCGAGGCCGGCGCCGAGCACCTTCACGTACGCCCGCCCGCCGGCCTTCGCCGGCGCGAGCAACAGTCGTAGCAGCCTTCCGTCGAGGAAGGCCCCGAGCCTCGTCGGAGCATCGAGGAAGTCCAGTGCCGACCGGGTCGGGGGCGTGTCGACCACGATCAGATCCCACATGCCGGTGGCGTCGAGCTGGCCGAGCTTCTCCATCGCCATGTATTCCTGGGTGCCGGCGAAGGAGGACGACAGCGACTGGTAGAAGGGGTTGGCAAGGAGGGCCTCGGCCCGCTCGGGGGTGCTGTGCGCCAGGACGATCTCGTCGAACGTCCGCTTCATGTCCAGCATCATCGCGTCGAGGCGACCACCGGCGGCACCGGCCACCTCGCGTGGGGTGTTGTCGAGCGCGGTCAGGCCCAGGGCCTGGGCGAGTCGCCGCGCCGGGTCGATCGTCAGGACGACGACGTTGCGCCCGCGCTCGGCCGCCCGCAGCGCGAGCGCCGCGGCCATGGTCGTCTTGCCGACCCCACCCGAGCCACAGCAGACCACGATTCGTTCCGTGTCGAGCATCGCGTCGACGTCGAGCAGTGGCACGCCGGCCGGATGCGGACGCGTCCGGCGCGTTCCCGGCCCGCCGCGGCGCGCCGCCGACTGCCGGACGCTCCCCGCTGCCGGCCTTCGCCGCCCCGCGGACGGCCCGGCGGACGGCGCCCCGGGTTCCCGCCGTGGTGCACCGGGCGTCGGGCACGCGGAGCTCATGCCACCATCTGCTGCGCCCGCAGCATCTCCGCGAACCGGTAGACAGTGCCGAGGTCGACGCCGTCCGCGACCAGCGGCACCTCATACACGGGGCGGCCGAGCCCGGCGATCTCCGCACGCTCAGCCGCCTCCAGCGCGACGCGATCGGCGTGCTGGGCCGCCTCCCAGGCCAGCGCCTCGACCAGCTCAGGGGTGGGCTCCATCCCAGCCTCCTTGATCCCGGCGGCAATCTCCTCCCGGTCCAGCTCCCCGCGCCGGGCTAGGCGGGACTCCTTCGCGCGCAGCAGGGGCGGGCGGGTCATGTTGACCACCACACCGCCGAGCGGCAGACCAGCACGGGTCAGCTCGGCCACGCCGTCCACCGTCTCCTGCACCGGCATCTCCTCGAGGAGGGTGACCAGATGCACGGCGGCCCGATCGGGCGCCAGCACGGCCATCACGCTGTCGGCCTGGGCCCGGATCGGCCCGACCTTGGCCAGCCCCGCCACCTCCGCGGTGACGTTGAGAAACCGGGTGATCCGACCAGTGGGCGGCGCGTCGAGCACCACCGCGTCGTAGGCCAGCCCTCCCGGCCGGGTGGCGTCGGGCCGGTTGACCGCCTCCTTGACCTTGCCGGTGAGCAGCACGTCGCGAACCCCGGGAGCGACGGTCGTGGCGAAATCCACCGCGCCGATCCTGCCCAGGGCCATCCCGGCCCGCCGCAGGTTGTAGAACATCTCTAGATACTCCAGCAGGGCCTCGTCCGCGTCGATCGCCAACGCGAACACCTCCCCGCCGCCGGGAGCGCTGGCCACCTTGCGCTCCCGGTAGGGCAACGGAGGGGTGTCGAACAGCTGCGCGATCTGCTGCCGGCCCTCGACCTCGGTGAGCAGGACTCGACGACCATCGGTCGCAAGCGCCACGGCCAGCGCGCCGGCCACGGTCGTCTTGCCGGTACCGCCCTTGCCGGTAACGATGTGCAACCGCCGGTCCCATGGACCGGCCACCCCGCTACTCACTTCCTTGGTCACGGTGTTCTCACTGTCGATCACAGCGTTCTCGCTGTCGGTCACGGTGTTCTCGCCGTTCACAGGCTTGACCGTACCCGCGTGCACGGTCCCCACCACGGTGGTGAGTCGGGAGAAAACCCGCGGCGCACCGCGGGGCGAGCCAAGGTAGGGGATGTGGGGAGAGGTGACCGGGACGATGTGGCGGCGAAGGCTCGGGCCCGGTGACACGGGTGTCCGGAACCGTCGGCGCGATGCTCTAAGGTCCGGTGTCATGCAGACGAAGTGGGAGTACGTGACGGCGCCGGTGCTGATCCACGCCACCAAGCAGATTCTCGACAACTGGGGTGAGGACGGCTGGGAGCTGGTCCAGATCGTTCCCGGTCCCAACCCCGAGAGCCTCGTCGCCTACTTCAAGCGTCCCAAGAGCCAGTCCTGACATGGCCGCACCGAGCGAACGCCTGGCGGCGCTGGGCCTGACGCTGCCGCCGGTCCCGACCCCGGCCGGCGCCTACCTTCCCGCGGTCCGGGCGGGCGGCCTGATCTGGACGGCCGGTCAGCTCCCGCTGGTGGACGGCCGGCTGGCCCACACCGGCCTGGTGGGCGCGGGCGCCGAGGTGACCGTCGAGCAGGCCGCGGAGCTCGCCCGGACGGCCGCGCTCAACGCGCTGGCGGCAGCGGCGTCGGTGGCCGACGGACTCGACGGGATCACCCGGATCATCAAGGTGGTTGGATTCGTCGCGAGCGCCCCCGGCTTCACCGGCCAGCCAACGGTCGTCAACGGGGCGAGTGAACTGCTCGCGGCGGTCTTCGGCGAGGCCGGTCAGCATGCCCGCTCGGCCGTCGGTGTCTCGGCGCTGCCGCTGGGCGCACCGGTCGAGATCGAACTGGTGCTCGGGGGGTAGTAGGCGGTCCCGCCGGTGCCGGCCTCGGGATCGCGGCGGCGCGCCGCGGCCGCCGGGACAAACAAACCCCGCCTCGGCACCAACGGCTCTAGCATCTGGGCAATGGTTGACCACAAGGCTGCCCTGATCGCTCGGCTGCGCTGGTCCCCGGCCGACGGAGGCCGCCGCGACGAGGTGACGGCGCGCCATCCGCCCGCGCCACCCGCGGCGGTGCGCGATGCCTCGACGGTCGTGCTGCTGCGCGACGCGCCGGGTAACCAGGGGATCGAGGCATACCTGCTGCGCCGGGCAGCGACCATGGCGTTCGCCGGTGGGATGTACGCATTCCCAGGTGGACGAGTAGATCCGGCCGATATGGGGCCGGACGTGCCCTGGGCGGGTCCATCGGTCGCCGAGGTCATGCACGCGCTCGACGCTGATCCCGCACTCGCCCGCGCGCTCGTCTGTGCCGCCGTGCGGGAGACCTTCGAGGAATGCGGGATCCTGCTGGCCGGCGCGGTGGCGGGCGAGGACGGCCGGCTCGGCGGCGGCCCGGAGGCGCTCAGCGATCAGCTGCGGGCCGCCGAGCGCCTCGCACTGGAACGGCACGAGCTCGGCCTGAGCACCCTGCTCCGCAAATACTCCCTCGTGCTGCGGGCCGATCTCCTCGCCCCCTGGGCCAGATGGGTGACTCCCGAGACCGAGCCGCAACGGTACGACACCAGGTTCTTCGTCGCGGCGCTTCCCACGGGCCAGCATCCCGGCCAGCCCTCCAGCGAGGCGGACCGGATGCAGTGGATACGCCCCGCGGACGCCCTCGAACGCCATACGGCCGGGACGATGGACATGCTGCCACCCACCGCGTTCACCCTCGCCGAACTGTCCGAATACGACGACGTCGCGGCGGTGCTGGCCGCCGCCCACGCCCGCGACCTGTCGCCGATCATGCCGAGGATTCTGGTCAGCGGCGGCGAAGCGCGCCTCCTGCTGCCGCATGACGAGGCATACGACGACCCGGGAAACCACGACGATCTGCGGGACGCGGGCCCCGCCGACCGGGCGCAGCAGTAGCCATGGCCGCGCCTCGACAGATCACTCCCCTGGCCGCCGTGCTTCTCGCTCCGAATCCGGGCCCGATGACGCTCGACGGCACCAACACCTGGATCCTGCGCACCGCCGGCGAGGAGAGGTGTGTGGTCGTGGACCCCGGCCCGGACCACGCCGGACATCTGGCGACGGTCGCGGCGGCCGGCCGCGTCGACCTGATTCTGCTGACCCACGGCCATGTCGACCACAGTGCCGGCGCGGCCACGTTGCACGATCTCACCGGCGCCCCGGTCCGGGCGCTCGACCCCGTCTTCCGGCTGGGATCGGAGGGGCTCACGGCCGGCGATGTGATCGCCACGGCCGGCATCGAGCTCCGGGTCCTCCCCACTCCGGGGCACACCGCCGACTCGTTGTCGTTCTTTCTACTCGGGGAAGACAAACCACTCGGGGAAGACGGGCCGCCCGGCGGAGACGAGCACCCCGCGGATTACCGGGACCGGCCGGAGCCGGGCCCGGCCTCCGGCGGCCTCCTGCCCGGTCCGGCGGTGCTGACCGGAGACACGATTCTCGGGCGTGGCAGTACCGTGGTCGCCCACCCGGACGGCCGTCTCGGCGACTACCTGGACAGCCTGCGGCTGCTGCGGGAACTCGGCGAGACCACCGTGCTGCCCGGCCACGGCCCCGAACTGCCCGCGGCCGGCCACGCGGCCGAGCGATATCTGGCTCACCGCCACAGCCGACTCGACCAGGTGCGGCGTGCTCTGGTGGACGCCGGGGTCGACGCCGCGGAGGCGGATGCGGCCGACGTGGTCCGCCGGGTCTACGCGGACGTCGACCGCGCCCTGTGGTTCGCGGCGGAACTGTCGGTCCGCGCCCAGCTGACCTACCTGCGGGAGCACCCCGACGGCGCCTGATCAGCCCAGCCGGCCAGCCGGAAGGCCGATGGCGAGCGGCACGTCCGTGGCAGCGGTAGCCGGACGGCCGCCTCACACCACCGAGAGATATCGGGACACCACCGAGAGATATCGGATCGATACCACGCGGCGGTATCGCACCACGCAGCGGTATCGCAGCAGCATCGACGCGGCTGCGGTCGGTCATCCGACAGGACGGGATTCGGGGAAGGAGACCCAGGCCACTAAACTCTGGCACGGAGGGAACCGCCCGTGCGCAGGATGACGATTTCGACCAGCCGGAAACCGGGCGACCGGTCCGGCCCCCACCCACCGGCCACCCGGACGGGAGGCCCCACCCATGGTGATCACAGCTCCGCACACGGGCCCGCTGCGGTGCCCCCGGTGCAGCTCGGCGGCCGTTCCGGGCGGACGATTCTGCTACCACTGCGGCTTGGAGTTCACCTCGGTCGAGAGTCCCGCGGTAGATGCTTCCGAGCGCCGGGTCGTCACCGTTCTGTTCGGTGATCTGTCCGACTTCACCGCCTGGGCGGAGGATCGCGATCCGGAACGCGTCGGGGAGATGACCGATCGGGTCCTCGCCGCCCTCGCCCACGAGATCGACGAGGTCGGCGGCCGCGTCGACAACCTTACCGGCGACGGCATCATGGCCGTCTTCGGGGCCCCCACCGCCCATGAGGATGACCCTGAACGTGCCGTTCGGGCCGCCGCCGCGATGCAGGAGACCGTTCGTCGGCTGGTGCTCACCTCCACGGGGGGTGACGATGACGGCCGGCTCGGCCTGCGGGTGGGCGTCAACACCGGCGAGGTCCTCGCGGGGGTGCAGGCCGCACTCTCTTACACCGTGATCGGCGATACCGTGAACACCGCAGCCCGGTTGTCGGCCGCGGCCACGATCGGCACCGTCTACGCCGGCCGGGAGACCGCGCTCTCCACCCGGTCCGTGGCCACCTGGCGAGAGCTGCCCGACCTGGTCCTCAAGGGCAAGCGGGAGCCCGTCCCAGCCTATGAGCTGGTGAGCCTGCGCCCGTCGAACGTCGCCCGCCCCGGACTCGCCGACGACGCCATGTTCCTCGGCCGGGACGCCGAGCTCGCCTCGCTGACCGATCTGTTCGACCTGGTCGTCACCAACCGGTCACCCGAGGTGGCGCTGATCGCCGGGGAGGCCGGGATCGGCAAGACCCGGTTGGCCGTCGAACTCGCCTGTCGGGCGGAGCGGACCCCCGGCACGACGGTGCTCTGGGGACGGACGGTCCGGCACGGTGACGGCCACGGGCTGGCGCCCCTGGTCGACGTCGTTCGCAACGCGTGCGGGGTGACCGACGGCGACTCCCTCGACCGGGTGGCCGACCGCGTCCGGCGAACTGTGGCGGGGCTGGCGCATCCGCACAGCGGTGCCCGGCTGCCACCCGGCATCGCCGACCGACTGCTGCTGCTGCTCGGCGTTCCGCTCGACCGGCGGTCCGCCGTCGCCACCGCGGCGGCTCCGGGGGATCCGGCGGCCCGGGCCTCGCACATCGCGGAGGCCGAACAGCGGTCCGTCGACGCGACGGTGGACGCGGTCGCCCTGCTCCTCGGCGCGCTCGCGTCCTCCGGGCCCATCCTGGTCATGATCGACGATCTGGAATGGGCGACCAGCCAGCTCAGCGACGCGATGAGCCGGCTGGCCTCGGCGTTGTCCGGACCGGTTCTGCTTGTGCTGCTGGACCGGACGGGTCCACGGCTCGCCGAGCTGCCCCACATCCATCGCATCGCCCTGCAGCCGCTGAGCCTCGAGGCCTCCAGCCGCCTGTTGCAGGATCATCTCGGCGGGGTGCAGCTGGAGCCCCGCGGCCGGGCCGATCTGCTCTCCCGGGTGCATGGCAACCCCTTCTTCCTGGTGGAGCTGCTCAACCTGCTGATCGACCGCGGAATGCTGCACCAGTCGGCCGAGACAACCAATGGGGAGTGGCCGGGTTGGGTCCTCGAGGGCTCCCTGACGGAGGCGACTCTTCCCGCCGGGGTGCAGTCGGTGCTGGCCGCCCGCATCGACGATCTCGACCCGGTGGCCAAGGCGGTGCTGCGCGCGGCGGCGGTGCTCGGCCCGCGGTTTCCAGCCGAGGCGCTGCCGGTGGTCGACGAACGGCCCGCCGAGGAGGTCACCCGCGCGCTGCGGGTACTGACCGAGCGCCAGCTCGCCCGGCCGCCCCGGGCGACGGAGACGAGGTGGCGGTTCGTCCATCCCATGGCCCGCGACGCCGCCTACGCCGGGCTGCCCAAGGTCGAGCGGGCCCGCCGGCACGCCACGGCGGCGCGCTGGGGGGTGACGGCGATGGTCGGCAGCTCGCGGGCCGTCTCCACCTTTGTCGCGAACCACGCCCTGCGGGCCTATGACCTGGCCGCATCGATGAACCTTCCCGCCACCGATCCGGCCTGGTCGTCCCGGATGTCCGGGTTCCACGCACATGTCCGGCTGGCGCGCGAGGCGCTGGCCCGAGACGATCATCGGGCCGCCGCCGACCTGCTGGCCAACGCGCGCCGTCTGGGCCGCGGCATCATCGACCCGGATGAGGACAATGCCGCCCGCGTGCTGCACGCTGAGGCCCTGGTCGCGCTGCGCCAACTCGACGAGGCCGAACGCACGCTACGCCCCACGCTACGGGCCAACGCACCCGCCCGACGGGCCGCCGCCTTCTCCGTGCTCGGCGAGCTGCGCCAGAAGCAGGGACGCGCCGAAGAGGCGGCGCAGTGCCTGCTCACCGCCCTGGAATCGGCGCAACAGGCCGGTGACGACCACGCGGAGGCCGCCGCGTTGCGCCGGCTGGGCATGCTCGAATACAACGCTGGCCGCATCGACGCGGCGGAGGAGCGATACCGCGAGGCCCTCGCGATCGCCCGCCAGGTCGACGACCCCCGCGGGGTCGGTTGGGCGTTGCAGCACCTGGCCTGGAGCGCCACCACCCGGGGGGACTACCCCCGCGCCGAGCGGACGCTGCGCGAGGCGTCCGCGGTGTTCGACCGGCTCGAGGACACCGGCGGCCTCGGCTGGTGCCGGGGCACGGAGGCGCTGGTGCTGCTGCTGTCCGGGCAGCTCACCCGGGCCCGCGAACTCACCCGCGAACTGATCGAGCTGGCCAGTTCCGTGGGCGAGCAGTGGGGGATGGCCGTCTGCCTCACCATCGACGCGATAGCGGCCGCCGAGCTGGGCGACATCGCCACCGCCGAGGCCCACGCGGAGCGGGCCGCTGAGCTGTTCGCCAGCATCGGCGACGCGTGGGGAACGATGCTGACCCTGGTCGCCCGTGGGCTGGCGGCCCGTGGCACCGGCGAACCGGCCCGCGGGGCAGAGTACCTGGAACAGGCGTGTGCCGAGGCGGCCGCCCGCGGGCACGTCGTCGTCGGCGCGCTGGCCCGGGTGCTGCTCGGGCTGACCTGGCTCGACGCCGGCGAAGTGGACAAGGCCGGGCAGGCCGCCGAGATCGCGCAGGCGGACCTCGCGCAGCTGGAGTTGCGCCCGCATGCCCAGCTCGGGGCGAAGGTACTGGTCGCGCAGATCGCCCGGGCTCGCGGGCGGCTCGATGAGGCGACCGAGCTGTTGCGGGAGGCATTGTCGGCAAGCGAACCGGCAACCCTGATGTTCCCCCGCCGGCAGGCATACGCCCATCTCGCCGGCATCCTGTTGGATGCCGGGCAGCCCGCCCAGGCTCTCATCGTGGCCCGGCGCGCGGTCAACGTGGGTGCCGAGGACGTACGCGCCCAGGTGCTCGGTTACCGCGCGCTCGGCACCGCGTTGGTGGCCAACGGCGATCTGGAAGGCGGTCGTGCCGCCTATCTGCGGGCCCTGGCGGCCGCGACCGCCACGGGGGCTGTCAGCGAGGCGCCGCAGACCCGCCGGCTGCTGGGGAACTTGCCGGTCAGCGGGGCCGCCGACGCCGCCGGCGGCGCGACCACCACCCCCGCGGGCGTGGCCGGGACGACCGGATAACCCGCTGGAGCGGTCACCTCCCGTGGCCAGGCCTTGCGCGCGTCGACCGGCGCTCGAGGCCCCGGCGGGACCCCGAGCTTTTCGCCGGTCGCCGGTCGCCGGCCTCAGCGTGCGCGGCGGGACAGGCGTTCGCGATCGAGCAGCACGACCGCGCGGGAGTCCAGGCGCAGCCAGCCCCGGGTGGCGAAGTCGGCGAGCGCCTTGTTCACCGTCTCCCGGGATGCGCCCACCAGTTGGGCCAGTTCCTCCTGCGTGAGTCCGTGCTCGACACGGACACCGGCGGCCTCATTGCCGGGCTGTGCCGGCTCTCCGAAGCGTTCCGCCAAGTCGAGGAGGGCTTTCGCCACTCGCCCCGGCACATCCGTGAACACCATGTCAGCAACGTTGTCATTGGTACGCCGCAACCGGCGGGCCAGCACTCGTAGGAGCATCGCGCCCGCCTCCGGGCGTGATCGCAGCCAGGGACGCAACGCGGTATGTTCCAGCGACAGCAGCGATGCATCCGTGACTGCCGTAGCGGTAGCCGTGCGGGGGCCGGGGTCGAACAACGACAGCTCTCCGAACAGGTCTCCGGGACCCATCACGGACAGCAGGTTCTCCCGGCCGTCGGCCGACTGACGTCCTATCTTCACCTTTCCGGACAGGACGACGAAGACCCGGTCCCCGACATCTCCTTCACGGAACAGCACGTCCCCACGGGTGACCTCCTGCCGATCAAGATGGTCAGAGAGGGCCATTCGGTCCTGCTCGGACAGCCCTACGAACAGTGGTACGCGGGCAAGCAGATCCTCCACGGTCCTGAGCATGCCAGGACTATCGGCAGAGAGCACGGCCAGGGACCCCCAGATGGCTCCGACAGGCCGATCGACAGGACCCGACAGGCCCGATCGGCCCGGCCTAGCCCCGCGCGGTCAGGCGGCTCGATGCTTGCCCGGCGGCGGTCGGCGCAGACGCCGCCGGTAGCGCTCCAACGCGGCGGGGAGGCCCTGATTGACGAAGGTGCTGACCTCGTCCGGCCGGGCGTTGTCGAGGAAGCCCTCGAGGCCCTTACCGGTGTCGGCGGCATTCAACGGACGTTCCACCCGTTCCATCGCCAGCAGAAGGCCGAGAAGCAGCAGGGGAAAGGTGACCGCGGCAATGACAAACATGACCTCTCCATGGTGGCCGACCGGCGACCATCACATGCGACCGGGGGTGGGTGTGTCGCGCATCGGCCACCTGGCCGGAGCCCGTTCGGACCACCCGGCAGCGGTGCCGGACGGGCGGATCGACCGGCAGATACGCTGCCAGACATGCCCGCAACCGTCGACGCCGCGGCGGAGACCCCGCTCGCGAAGACCCGGCGGGCTCGCCGGATAGTGCGTCTGCTGGGCAATATCCATCCCGACGCCCACATCGCGTTACACTTCGACAACGCTCTCGAACTGCTGGTCGCCACCGTCTTGTCGGCCCAGTGCACGGACAAGAAGGTCAACGAGGTCACTCCTGGAGTGTTCGCCCGTTATCGGACCGCAGCCGACTATGCGGGCGCGGACCGCGCCGAACTCGAGGACATGCTGCGACAGACCGGGTTCTTCCGCGCCAAGGCGAACTCGCTGATCGGCATCGGCGCGGCCCTGACCGAACGCTTCGACGGTGAGGTTCCACGGTCGCTGGCGGCCCTGATGACCTTGCCGGGCGTCGGTCGCAAGACGGCGAACGTCGTGCTGGGGCATGCGTTCGACCTGCCCGGAATCACCGTCGACACTCACGTCGGGCGGCTGTCCCGCCGCTTTGGGCTGACCACTCAGACCGACCCCGTCAAGGTCGAGTCGGACCTGGCGGCGCTCATCGAACAGCGGGACTGGACCATCGCCTCCGATCGCATGATCTTTCATGGGCGACGGATCTGTCACTCGCGCCGCCCGGCCTGCGGCGCCTGCGGGCTGGCCCGACTGTGCCCGTCCTTCGGGCTCGGCCCCACTGAGCCTACCGAGGCGGCCCGGCTGGTCCGGGGAACACGCAACGACGTCGAAACCCTGCGATGAACGAGATGCCAGCCAACGCCGACGGCGCCTTCGACGCCGACGGGGCCACCATCCCCCCGCCCCCGGCCTGGCTGCGCACTCTGGCGGAGAAGGCCGGGCAAGCCCTCGTGACCAGCCGGACCCATCCGGGTCATGCGGGCGCGGATGCTCGACCGGCCGCCGTACTCATCCTGTTCGGCGATGATGGCCCGGAGGGGCCGGACATCCTCCTGCTCGAACGGGCGGCCGAGCTGCGCAGCCATGCCAACCAGCCCGCGTTCCCCGGTGGCGCCACCGACGCGACGGACGAGTCGCGGGTGCACACGGCGCTGCGCGAAGCCGAGGAAGAGGTAGGGCTCGATCCCGCGGGGGTCGAGGTGCTCACCGTCGCCTCCCCGCTCTACCTGCACGCCAGTCGTTATCTCGTGACCCCGGTGATCGGCTGGTGGCGTATTCCGTGCGCAGTCGTGCCCGTCGATCCCGCCGAGACCTCGTCGGTCGCCCGGGTACCACTCGCGGAGCTGGCCGACCCGGCCAACCGGGTCATACTGCGCCACCGCACCGGCCTCGCCGGACCCGCCTTTCGGGTCCGCAGCATGCTGGTGTGGGGCTTCACCGCGGGCATCCTCGATGTTCTTCTCCGTCTCGGCGGGTGGGAACAGCCGTGGGACGACACCGAGCTCATCGACTACCCAGTCGCGCGGGCCACGACCAGCGGGACCCCGGTCATGCCCGCGCAGACGTCCCGCCCGCCGGCACCGTCCCCTGCACCGCTACAGTCCGGTCCACTGGACAAGTCCCCGCCACTGGACAAGTCCAGCCCGCCGACGGCACCGGCATCGCCCTGCGACGAGAGGCACAGCTGATGACCAGCACCGCGGACCGTGACCATGCGGGACCGCGACCGTCCATCCACTCCCCCCGGCAGGGGCGGTCACGACGGCCGGGTGGTATCCAGCGCCCGCCCGCTCGGGTGGCCTGGATGGACCGGGCGGGCTGGACCGGACGGACACCCCGGCTGGGCCGGCTCACGGTAGCCCTCGGGCTGGCGCTCGGTCTGTTCCTGGGCGCCGCGGGCTGCGGCGGCTCGGGCAAGGACGGCGCGTCGACGGGGCCCTCCCTCACTCCCACCGAGGGAGCGGGCGGCCTGCAGATCTTCGCCGTCACGGGCCTGCCGAACCTGCACTTCTCCGCGATGGAACTGGTGGCCAGGCCGGGGCGGATCCGCGTCGACTTCTCGGTCACGCCGCAGTCCCCGCCGCACAACTTCGTCATTCCGCGGATTCCCGAGGCACACACGCGCATCGTCTCCGCGGGAGAGCCACAGAGCATCACCTTCTCCGTGACGGAACCGGGTAGCTACCCGGTGGTCTGCACTCTGCATCCCAACATGACAGCCACACTGAAGATCTCCTGAGCCGAACCGACGCCCGTCGTGCTCAACGTCCTGGACATCGTTCTTCTCCTGCTCGCCGTGCTCTTCGCGATCTCCGGGTACCGGCAGGGCTTCCTGGTGGGCGCGCTGTCGTTCGTCGGCTTCCTCGGCGGCGGTGTGCTCGGTGCCAAGGTCGCGAAGCCCTTCGCCGAACTGATCGGTCAGGAGAGCCACGGCGCCATGGTCGGTCTCCTGACCGTGCTCGGTCTCGCCCTGGTCGGGCAGGTCGCGGGCACCGCGGTCGGGGTCGCCATCCGGAACCGGGTGACCTGGCGCCCCGGCAGGGCCGTCGATGCCGCCGCGGGTGCGGTGCTCTCCGGCTTATCGGTGGTTCTTGTCGCCTGGCTGCTGGCGACGGCCGTCGATCGGTCGCCCTTCGAGTCCCTCGCTCGCTCTGTCCGGGAATCGCGGATCCTCGCCACCGTGGACGCCGGGATGCCCAACGAGGTCCGCAGTGCATTCGCCGACCTGCGCCAACTGGCTGACAACAACGGCTTCCCCGAGGTCTTCGCCGGGCTCGGCGGCGGGCGCATCGTCGCCGCCGATCCGCCCGATCCCGCTTCCACCCAGACTGCCGGGGTCCGCAACGCGGCGGCGAGCATCGTGAAGATCCGTGGCGTCGCCAGGTCCTGCGACAAACGGGTCGAGGGATCCGGGTTCGTCATCGCCCCGCAACGCGTCATGACCAACGCGCACGTCGTAGCCGGGGTGCACCGTCCGATGATCGTGCTGGCCTCGCGCACCCTGCCGGCCGAGGTCGTCCTGTTCGACCCCGACCGGGACGTCGCCGTGCTCCGCGTGCCGGACCTGCAACGGCCGCCGCTGCGGTTCCGGATAAACCCACCGGCCGCGGCCGAAGATGCCGCAGTGATTGCCGGTTATCCCCAGGACGGGCCCTACACCACTGTGGCGGCGCGCGTCCGCAACCATCAGACCGCCCAGGCCCCGGACATCTACTCGCACGGCCTCGTCCTGCGCGACATCTACGCGGTCCGCGGACGGGTGCTGCCGGGAAACTCCGGTGGACCCCTGTTGTCCGAAAGCGGGGACGTCCTGGGTGTCGTGTTCGCCGCGGCCGTCAACGACAGCGGCACCGGTTACGTCCTGAGCGCCGCCGAAGTGGCCAGGCCTGCCGCCGCCGGGGTGATCGCCACGGCGGAGGTGAGCACGCAGGGGTGCAACTGACCGCCGGTACTCCCGCACCGACGGCCGGGCGACGCTCAGGGACGAAGCCAGCCGAGCAGTTCGGCGTTGACGAGGTCGGGGGCCTCCTCATGCGGGAAGTGCCCGATCTCACCGAGCAGGCGCCAGGTGTAGGGACCGCTGACGTAGCGCCCGGCGCCCTGGGCGGTGGACGGCAGGAAACAACGGTCCATTTCCCCGTGTATCTGCAGGGTCTCCATCCGCAGCGACCGACGGAGGACACTACCGAAACGCGCCCCATCGGGCCGGAACAACGACCGGAAGATCCACCGGTGGTACTCCAGGGAGCTGTGCGCCACCCCGGGAATGCGCATTGCCGATCGATATCGCCGCTCGGCCTCGGCATCCGGATACCCCGGTCCTCCCCAGCCGCGTAGCAGCGTTGCGACGTGGGCGGCGTCCTCGGCCACCAGGACCCGTTCGGGCCGCCATGGCAGCTGAAAACCGAGCATGTACCGGCTGGCGGCACCCTGACCACGGGGATCCGCCGCGATCTGGTGCCGCAGCCGCAGCGGATGAGGCATGGCCAGGATCGCGAGCCGACGCACCACCATCGGGTGACGAACCGCGGTGGTCCAGCCAAGCAGCCCACCCCAGTCGTGGCCCACGACCGCGGCGTCCGGTTCCCCCAATGCCCTGACCAGACCGGCCACGTCATCGGAGAGAGTGAAGGCGTCATAGCCCCGAGGCGGCTTGTCACTCGCTCCATAGCCGCGCAGGTCCGGCGCGACGACGCGGTAGCCCGCCGCCGCCAGCGCGGTGAGTTGGTGACGCCAGGCCCACCAGAACTGCGGGAAGCCGTGCAGCAGCAGGACGAGCGGGCCACTCCCCAACTCCGCCACGTGCAGCCGGGTACCGTTGGCAGACACGTCACGGTGCCGCCACGGCCCGTCGACCAGGACGGTGGCGGGCTCGGGAACGGTGTCCTCCATCGCCTGCCAGGATGGCAGACCAGCCATCGGCCCCGGACCGGCGGTGCTCGTGACGGGCCGGTCGTGGGGTCCGCAGTCGGCCCTCGAACGTCCGCCGCCGGCTCCATCGCCAGACCCTCTGCCGACCGCCGGCAGGCTTGGGTACCGGCGGACACCGCGCACCCAGCGCGGGGGTGTCAGTGCCCGCGCTGGCCCGGGTGGGCGGCCGCATCCGCCGACCCGACCGCGTCTCCCGGTCCGACCGGGCCCGCCGACCCGACTGGGGCGGTCGTGGGATTACGTAGCCAGGTGATGTCGTCGCGCACGGTCTGGATGGTCCGCTCGGGCGGGGAGAGCTTGCGGAACCGCGCCATCGCGAACAGGGCCAGCAGCCCCGCAACGACGAGGTAGAGACCGGCCGTCAGCAGATAGGACCAGAAACGCTCGATGCCGGCCCAGGTGAACAGCTCCCCCAGAAAGATCGTGACGGCGATCAGAGCGCAGAACCCGAGGCCGGCCGCCACCGCCAGAAAACCGATTCCGAGCACAGCTGACACCGCCTGCTGGGCGAGCTCGGCCTTGGCCAGGTTGATCTCCTGACGAATCAGCAACGAGACATCGCGAGTGGCCAGGGCCACCAGCTCACCCAGCGTCGGCTCACGGCCGTCCCGAGCCTTCCCGGCTGCGATCGACACTTCTGGTCCTCCCTCTGGCGGCGACCCGCCCGTGCTGGACGGCGGGACAGTTCGCGCTACCACCCTGATCCGACCTGCGCCCTGATCCGACAGGGTCCGAACCGGCGGTGGACCGGGAAGCCCCACCGGAGGCCATCCGCCCTGGGCCCCTCCGGCCCATACCGTCAACACCCTCCCGGCCGACCGTCCCCCGTCGTGACGCGGTCCGCCGCCCCGGTCCCTCTACGCAGTCTCCCCCGCGCGGAGCCGCCCGGAGGCCCAACGACGCGGCTCAGACCTGTGACTCCTCCTACGGGTCTCACCGTCTTCCCGCTTGGCCCGCACGGCCCGGGCGGTCCGACCCCGCGTGGCCCAGCCCGCATGGCACGAACGGGTAGCGTGCGAGCTGTGAGTCTCCGCCCGTCTGGAACAGTCCTCGCCGCCGATCCACTCGCCCGTGTTGCCGCTCTGCCCGGAGTGCGCGAAGCGGCGGACAGCGCCCGATCCGCGGTGGACACGCTCCTGCGCCACCGCGTTCTGCGCCGCCAGAGCGCCGAGGTGACCGCGGAGGCATCGTTGCGGGCCGCCCGCGCCTGCGCCGCCCTCGAGGGATACGAGATCAGCCTGGACGAACTGCGGGCGCACCTGGCCCGATCCGGGCCCGAAGGTGTGCTCCCCGGTCTGGAGAAGACGGACGCGTCGGAGGCCGGAGCGGTCACCGACCGCGGTACGCGGAACGACGCCGCCATGGCCGGATCCGGCCATCCGTTCCCTGTCGTCCTCGGCACGGTTCGGCTCTACGCCGAGCTGGGCATCCTGGTTCCGGCCTGGGAGCAGGCACCGCGACAGGCCCTGGCCCGCATGCACGTGTTGCTGGGCCGGGGTTTCGTCCCGGACGACGAGCTCGGTCGTCCGCGGGCCGATGCCGGCACCCGGGAGATCCTCGACCCGTTGCGGTTGGGCCCGCCTCCCCACTCGGTGGAGACCTCGGTCCGGCTGGATGGCCTGACCGGACTCCTCGTCGCGCCCACGAGCGCGCCGGCGATCGTGGTGGCCGCCGTGGTGCACGGGGAACTGCTGGCCCTGCGACCGTTCGGCGCCCTCGACGGGGTCATCGCCCGGGCCGCCGCCCGCCTGGTCCTGATCGGCCGGGGCCTCGATCCCAAGGCGCTCACGGCGACCGACGTGGGGCATCTCGAGCTGGGACAGAACCCGGCGAGCATCCTGCGGGTGGACCGCACCGGGGACGTCATCGCCGGGGACGTCATCGCCGGGTACCGCGAGGCCGCCGCAGCCTATGTCGGTGGCGGCGCCGACGGCGTGGCCATCTGGGTACGGCACTGCGCGAAGGCCCTGGAACTCGCCGCACGGGAGTCCCTCGCCGTCTGCGAGGCGCTCGCCCGGACCTGATCCACACTTACGGCGCGATTGACGCACCTGACGGATCCGCTGCACGGATGGACCACAACGAACCTGCCCGTATGAACCACTCGGTACGGACCCCTGCGTGGGCCGCCGCCCCTCCTGCCACGTAGGCGGCAGCCACGCGTTCCCGGCCTGCGGTCTCGGCAGGGTCTCGGCCGGTCGAAACCTCCATCAGAACATCTTCAGGCCCTGTGGAGGGCGGTCATCCACAGGGCCTGTCGCGGCGCATGGTGAGACCACGTCTTCCCCGACCCCGATGGGAACGAGGCCGCCGTGTCCCCTGCGCCGCCCCTGCTGACCGCCGCGGAGAACCACGGTCCGGTCGTACGCCCGCTCATCGTCACCGCCATTCCGGACCTGCTTGACGATCTGTTGCGGCTTGCGGCGGCCGCCGGTGTATCGATGACGGTCGCCGCCGAGATGAGCGCGGTGCGCCGCAACTGGACGTCAGCCCCATGATCATCGTCGGAATGGACGAGATCGAGCCGTGCATCGCGGCCGCGCTGCCCGATCGACGGCATGTCGTCCTGGTCGGAGGACACGTCGACGACGGCCGGGTGTGGGACGCCTCCGTGCGCATTGGCGCCGATCACGTGGTCTTCCTTCCCGAAGCCGAGCCCTGGCTCGTCGACCTCCTCAGCGATCTCGACGGGCTCGATCGGCATCATTCGGTGACGCTGGGCATCATCGGCTGCCGCGGCGGGACGGGAGCCTCCACCTTGGCCGTCTCGCTAGCCCTGGCCGGGCTGAGGCACGACCTGCGCACGATGCTGATCGACGCGGATCCGCACGGTGGTGGGCTCGCCCCCGCCTTCGCCCGCCTCGTGCCGTCCATGTCCGGTGCCTTCCCTGGCGGGGAGACCTCCAGCCTGGCGTCGCTGTTTCCCGCGCGCCACGACCAGCACGACCAGATGGACGGGAACGGCCCGGTCGGGCCGATCGCCTGGTCCGGCCTGCTGCCCCGCCGGGGTGACCTCTCCGTGGTGTCCTGAGATCCCGCTGTCAGCCCAGCCGTTCCCCCGGCGACGATGGCCACCCTGCTCGCGACCGCTCGTTGCACGTCCGACCTGGTGATCCTAGATCTCCCCGGCCGAGGGAATCCGGCGGCCACCGCAACCGACGCGGGCACCACCGTGGCCCTGCGGACCTGCCAGACGGTGCTGATCGTCACGCCCGCGGACCTGCCGTCGATCGTGGCGGCCGAACGTGTCTGCTCGGCTGCCATCCGCCAGGCTGCCGATGTGCGCGCCGTCGTCCGGCTGCACCCATCCGACCGCCTCACCCCGGAGGCGATCGCCACGATGCTCGGCGTGCCACTGGCCGGGGTGATCAGCAGCCGACGGCACCGTCCGGTTCCCACTCGCGACCGCTACGGCGGCTCAGCCAGCGGGAACACCATCGATCGCCTCAGCGAGGAACTGCTGACCCGCCTCGGCGTTCTCGGGCCACGGGTGTGGCCCGATCCGGAGGCCTGGTCATGACCGGGCTCGGCGAGCGACGCAGGTCCCCATTCCCCGCCACAGGTCACGCGGCCGCACCGGCTGCCCGAGCGGCCGCGAGGCCCGCGGTCTCCACACGATCTTCACCGCCGTTCGCAATCCCGCCGGAACCGCTCGAACCACCGGAACCACCGGAACCACCGGAACCGACGACCGTACCCGCGGAGCCGCTCGGAGCCGGCCCGCTGGATCCCCTCCTCGCTGATCCACACGTCACCGATGTCCTGGTCAACGGGCCCGGCGAGGTCTGGGTGGAACGCCGGGGCCGGCTCATCCGTACCTCGGTCGCTTTCGCGGACGAGGAAGCGGTGCGGCGCCTGGCCGTTCGTCTCGCCGCGACGGCCGGGCGGCGCCTGGACGCCGCGATGCCCTTCGCCGACGTGCAACTGCGCGACGGAACCCGGTTGCACGCGGTTCTGGCACCGATTGCGGTGCAGGGTACGTGCCTGTCGCTGCGACGGACCCGGCGTCGCCCCTTCACCTTCGACGAACTCGTGCTCGCCGGAACAATGAGCCCGGCCGTGGCGGCCGTGCTGCACGCAGTCCTGAGCGCCCGACTTGCGATCGTGGTGACCGGGGGAACCGGCTCGGGCAAGAGCACGCTGCTTGCCGCGCTACTGGGAGCGGTGCGCCCCGACGAACGGATCGTGCTAGGGTCTGTTTGGGAAGTACGTCCCGGGGTTGGCCGT
>NZ_CDWRCL010000042.1:0-22211 GCF_977927575.1 Frankia sp. CcCS3 | reverse complement strand
GGCCCGGGCCACCTCGACGAGCACCACCCGGTCGAGAGCACGCAACACCAGCCCGTGGGCCGGGTCGTTCTCCAGGCGCAGCCGACCGTAGCGATCCATCGTGTCGGCGATGTCGACAAGCAGGGCGTGCGGCACGGCGTAACGGGAGAAGCGAACCAGCGCATCGACAACCTGCTCGGCGTCATGGCCGGCGGCACGGGCGTTCCACAGCGCCAGCGGCGTCACCCGATAGGTGTGCACATGCTCCGGAGACCGTTCGAGCTCGGCGAACGGAGCGATGGCCGACCGCGCCTCGGCAGCACTCGGATGCTCGACCTCAAGCAGCAACGTCTTGTCCGACTGGACGATCAACGGGCCATCCGTCACCCGCCACCGCCCTTTCCGTCCGCCGTAGGTTCCACCGTGGGTATCGACCCATTAGTGAACCACCAACACGAGCCGCCCTGCACCAATCGGTGCGGTGCGAGCCACCGGCGTCGCACCGGCACGATCACACCGGCGGCACGCTGCTCGTTCACCGGCGCCCTTCGACGGTACAGCCGACCACCGACACGGTAACCAGAGGGGCCGAAGCCCGACTGAAACCACCGCGGGTCCCGCAGGCAGGCGGGCACACCGGCACCGGCCCGCCCGGCTCATGGCGGATCGGCGAGATCCTCCGCGGCGGCCGACCAGTCCGCCGCCACCGGCGGCCCGCCGAACGCGTCGTCGATGTCGGCGACGCCGGTCACCCGGTGCAGGACGAAACGACGCGGGCCGGCGCTGAGTTCGTCCCACGCGGTGAGCCAGCCGCCCTCGACAGCGGTGGGCCGCACGATCCGGTCGCTCGGCGCACCCTGCTGGTCGACGTAGCCCAGCAGCACCCGGCGCCGGTCCCGGACGGCTCCCTGCAGCAGCACCAGGATCAACGGCGCGGACCGGGTGAGCCCGACCTCGATGCCGGGAACCTCACCGGCTGCCCGGACCGCCCGTGCGCTGTCGTCGCCTCGGCGGACCAGCCGGACCACGTCGCGCAGCTGGTTGATCCGGGTGCCGGCCACGTCGACCGACGCCACGCGGGGGCGCGCCGGCGTCCGATAGGCGGCGGGCCGGCGCAGCACCACCCGCCCGTCCGGGGCCTCCGCGACCGGTGCGAACCCGGCGGTGCGCAGGCCGACGAGCACCTCCGCGGTCGGCAGTGGGGAGATGACGATCGTCGGCGCGATCCGGCGCAGCCCCAACGCCTGGGTACGCCGGTTGGCGACCACTTCGGCGAGCAGCGCCGTGTCCTCGCAGCGCAGGTAGCTCGCGGCAGGACCAGCCCGCAACCGGCCGTGCCGCCGGGCGGTGTCGTCGATCAGATAGGTGAGGGCCTGCGGCGCCCCGCCTCGACCGAGGCGGGCGAGCATCGCGTGGATGTCCTCCGCCACCAGGCCCGAGTCCAGGCCGCGACGCAGCGAGGCCTCGGAGAACCGGTAGACGGTGGCCGCGCCCGCGGACTCGACGTCCGCCATCCGCGCCAGCTCCGCAGCCACCCGGGGTACCAGCGGGCCCGGGGCAACCGCGGTGAGATTCCCCTGCAGCAGCAGCTCCTCGACCGGCTCGGGCAGCAGCGGCGCGAGCGCGTCGGCGAGCCTGGCGCACAGCGCGGGATCACCAGCCGCCGATCGGCTCGGCACGCCCGCGTTCCGCGCCGGATCGGCGTTCTCCGCGTCGAGCTGGGCGGCGAGTAACCGACCGACCGTGCTCGGCGCGCCCCGGCCGGTCAGCCCAAGCAGCTCGGCCTCGACAATCGTTCCGTCGATCGTCCCGGCAAGCAGCGTTCCGCCGCGCCGCGGCGCTCGCCAGGTCAACAGGGCACGCAACGACTCCGCGGTCGGCACCACCCCGGCGGGCGCCGTGGCCAGCGCCCGCAGGACCTGGGCACGCAGGTCCTGCGCGGCCGGTCGCCGCACGTCCAGCGACAGGGGAGCGATCTGCCGGCCCCGCTCGTCCCGCTCGCCAACCAGCCAGGCGGCGGTCGACGAGCGCAGCCAGCCCTCGACCAGTACGGCCCACCGGGCAGCTACCAGGTCGGTGCCCCAGCGGTCGTAGGCCGTGGTCGGCACGTACTGGACGTCGACCCCCGCGGTCGTGTCGACCAGGCCGGCCGCCGCGGCCAGCTCCACCACGAAGGCCGCGGCCCGCTCGTCGACGTCGAGCAGTTTCGCGGCGGCCCGCAGGTCTCGCACGCTCAACCCGCCGGTGCGCAGCGGGGTGACCGGGCTCGCGCCCCAGGCGTCCAGCAGGGTGGTGACCCACCGGACGAGGGTGTCCGCCGCCAGGGCCGCCGCGGCGTCGGCCGCCGCCACCCCGACGACCTCTCCCTCGACGGCGGGCGGGTGCGGGTGCAGGACCCCGGCCGGATGCTCGCCGCGCACGACCAGCCCAACCTCGCGCGGCAGCTCGACGGTCTCCTCGTCCAATCCGACGAGCAGGCCGCGGGCGAGCAGCTCCTCCACCGGGGTCCGGGCCGCGGGCAACCCCAGCAACCGGCCCGCCTCCGTAGTGGCGCCGAGTGCCGGACCCGCGGCCAGCCGGTCCAGCAGCTGCCGCGCCCGGGAGGAGCAGGCGTCGATCCACTCCCGGACCCGATCCGCGTCCGCGAAGGCGCCGCTCAACGCCTCGATCATCGCTTCCCGGACGGCGAACCCGGTCGCCGTCTCGTCGGCCGCGCCCCGGGGCACCGGCAGGCCGGCCGCGGTCAGGAGCCGGGCGAGCTGGGACTGCCGGTACGTCGTCAGGCAGGCTCGCACGGGACGGCCGAGCCCCAGCGGGCGCACGCCGAGGAGGTCGACGACCATCCCGGTAACCCGCAGCTCGTCGTCGTCGCCCCAGATGAGCCCGAGGTCACGAAGCCGGCCCACCGGCTCGGACACCTCCGGATGCCCGCAGAACCTTGTCAGCTCCGCCAGGGACACCGGCCGGGGAAGGATCGTCAACGCCTCCAGGAGCTCGCAGGCGCCCGTGTCGAGACGTTCCAACGCGCGGGCCACGCTGACCCGGATCTCCAGGCGGGCCGCAAGCACCTCGAAGTCCGGTGGGGGCGGCATCGCCAGGTCCGGCCGTAGGAGGAAGAGCCGGGTCAACGCCTGATCCGGAAGCGCACGCAACCAGTCCACGAGGGTCCCGGGCTGTCCTGAGGCCTCGGTGGCCGGCATCGACACCCTCACGACGGTAGCTGGCGCGGCGCCAGGCCGGCAGGGCGCCGTCGCTCAGCCGGGCCGTGCCGCGTCACCTGGGCGGATGCCGGATTCGCAACCGCGGCGGACACCGGCACCGCGGCGACGGGTGATGGCCCCGCGCGGCAGGTCGTCGTGCCGTCCGGCCGCTCCACCGCCGATCCCGACCCGAGCCGTCCCCACCTGGTCGAGCACCCATCCGCAGCTGGTGTCCCACCGCAGCACCGCGATCGCCGGATCGGTACCGCCCGGCGGGGACAACACCGCGAACGCCCAGTCGGGTGCGCCGGTCGAGGTGCGGATGCCGGTGATGCGCAGACCATCCGGCGACACCCTGGACACCAGCGGGCTGTCGAAGACCGCCGCCGTGATCGCGGCAGCCTCGGCCTCGGTGGGCAGCCGGCCGGGTCCATCGGAGGCGTCCGGGAGCTGCCCGGCCCGGCCGTTGCCGACATGACCCTGCCCGGCCCGGTCCTGACTCACCCGCCCCTGGCCGCCACTGTTCACGGTCAGGGGTGCCGCAGGAGAAGGTGCGGGTCTTGGACGCACGTGGCCTCCCTGGATGCTTTGGCAGGCCAGGACGCGCGCTCGGCCGAACGTCGGCGACCAGGATGCCCGAGACGGGCCTCTTCGCGGCGAGGTCGACGGAATGCGACAGACCTACCGATACCGATTTCACACGCCCGGGGCCATCGGATGCAAGAGGATTCGGCAAACTGGGCGCAACCAATTTCGCCGGGACCGCTTCTCCTGCTCCGCCGGCCCGGATGGTCCGCGTGGCCGAGGATTCGCAGGTTACCCGGACATTGATTCGATCATACTCAATGGAGGCCATAAAGCGACAAGTACGGCAACGATGACAACAATCGCTCTCTGGTCGGCAAACCTCTACGTTGTACGCCATCTTTGCGAACTTTTTGCGGGCCTGAGCCGCGAAGCCCCATCTCCGCCGACGGCGCCCGCCGGGCATGCCCCCGCCGGGCCGCTCCGACGGCCGCGGATCCAGGCAGCATGCCCTGACGACGCCAGGCCCTAAGACGCCAGGCCCTAACGACGCCGGTCGAACTGGTCCACGAGGAAGGACAGATGGTTCACCCGTCCCCAGTCCGCGACCCGGGACATCGTCCCGGCGTCACCGGGCAGGGCCAGTGTCCGGCCGAGCGAGACGCCGACGACGAGGACCGCCACGAGCACCGCCGCCTGAATCGCGCTGAGTACCGGGTTACGGTGCTGGCGGCCCCCTCCGGCCGGGACTCGGGTACGGGCTCGGCTACCGGCCACGCGGCCGTGCGGCCGTGCGGGCGGGCCGGCTCCGGGACGGCGGCGGCGTCACCGGCGGCGGCGTCACCGGCGGCGGCGTCACCGACATCCGGCCCGTCGGCTTCAGGGCTCCCCCGCCGGCCCTGTCCCAGCGGGTCCGCTCGTGGCCGGCCGGAGGCACCGCCCGGTGACATCCGGTTCGAGGGGCGCCAGGGTTCCCCGGCGGTCCGTGGGTCGTCGTCCCTGATCGCGTGCTGGTACCCGGTGAAGCTGACCTCGTCCAGTAGCCCGGAACCCGGCCGAAGCCCGGAACCCGGCCGACCGCCTCCCCGGGAGAAGCCGTCCGGGTCCGGAGGAGATCCCCGGTCCGGCCCGGACGGCGCGCGCGGGTCCGGGGGAGACGAGGAATACGCGGGTCGGTGCCGGAGGTCATCGGCCCCACCCGGCGGGGAGACACCCGCACCGCGCGGGTCATGCCAACCGCCGCGGTGGTCGGGCCGTTCCGCCGGCCCGGGCCTCCTGGCGGATCTCGTCGCCAGCGTGCTGAACGCGACGATCCGACCCTCGGACGGCTGGCGGCGCCGGGGCGCGGCGGTTCCCTCAGCTGCCGGACCCGACCGGATCCGCTCGGTCCGAGCCGCGTTGTCGGGGAGGTCACGCACGGGGTCCGAGAAGTTCCGCGCCGGGTCGTGAACCGGACCGGCGGGTGGGCCGGGATCGGCGCCACCGCCCACCCGACCATGATCTACCCGATCATGATCCGCCCGACTGTGATTCAGTCGCGGCTGCGCGCGTGTGTCACCGTGCGAGTTCCTGCCCTCAGCGACCACCACCCGCCCCTTCCCGCCCCCGGCGCCCAGGCGCCACGTCACCGCACCATCCACCGACGACATGAACAACGCCGACAATCACCACCCTACGAAGGTGGTCCAGGACAATCCCGACACCGACCACGGTCATATATCGCAATCTATCCCAGAGTAGCCCTGCCAACACGAATCGGCACAGTCAGCCCATCGGTGGTCGCACCACTTTTCGGTGTTCCATCGGAACATTCCGCCCAGAACCAGGGCGGGCCGGGCTAACGCTTCTTGACCCGGCACACCCGTTCGAGGATGAGGCCGCCGGTCAGCAGCACCATCGCCGCGGCCAACCCGAGACCCGCGGTGAGCGCGTCGCCCCCCGCGGTCGGGAACTCCCCCGTGCGGGGCATGGTGTAGCCGAACACACCCGCCCAGAGGCCGGCGAGCGCCGCTCCGACGACGGAGCTCGCCTTGGCCAACGCGGCGAGCCGGGCGACCGTGAGCGGGAGGATCGGGCGCGTTCCCGGCCGTCCCTCCAGCCGGCGGCGGGTCAGGGACGCGACCTGGAGCTCGAGGGCGCCGATCATGAGAACCGACACCGACGCCGTTCGCGGCAGCGTGGGAATCGATCGGTACGCCCACCACAGGAGCAGGTACCCGAGTGCCCCGAACGCCACCGCGACCGCGATGAGATCACGCGCCCGGGTCGGTCTCACCTGGCCGCCTCTCCGGCATCACTGCCGCCGACGGCGGGATCGGTGACGGCACCGGCCCTGGGATCCGCCTCGACGACGAGATCCGCCTCGACCACGAGATCCGACAGCGACCACGGGGTCCGGCGCAGACCGGCCGGGTGGTTCCCCACGGCCATCCGGGCGACCAGATCGGCGACCCGCCCGTGCCCAGGCAGCGTCGCCTCGGGATCAACGTCCAGCCAGGGCACGCAGACGAAGGCCCGCAGATGTGCTCGGGGATGCGGCACGAGGATCTCAGGGTCGTCACTGCGCAGGTCACCGACCGCGATGACATCGACGTCGAGCGTTCGCGGGCCCCACCGGACGGCCCGGACCCGCGCGGCCCGTTCCTCCACCTCGCGGACGACCTCGAGCAGATCACGCGGGGGCGCCGGACGCACCAGGACGACGGCGTTCAGGTAGTCGTCCTGCTCGGGTCCACCGACGGGTGCCGTCTCGTACACCGGTGAGCCGGCGAGCACCCCCAGCGCGCGGTCGAGCCGGTGGACGGCGGCGGACAGCCGGCCCAGACGATCACCGAGGTTGGACCCGAGCGACAGCACCGCATGGTCCGGCCGGGTCATCCGATCACCCGCCATCGGTGGCGACCCCCGCGGCCGCGTCCGGCGCGGTCACCGACTCGACGCCGTCGACCCGGTTCCGGACGATCGTCACCGCGACGTCGGCGAACGGAACCGCGATCGGGGCCGCGGGCTTGTGGACAGTCACCTCGGCCCGCATCACCCGACCGTCCCGCAGACAGGCGCGGACGAGTCGATCGGCGAGGGTCTCAATCAGATTCACGGGTTCTCCGGTAACGATCCCGGCAAGGGTCTCGGCAAGCTCGCCGTAGTGCACGGTGCGGGTCACGTCGTCGTGGGACGCTGTCGAGGAGAGGTCGAGCCACAGCGTGGCGTCGACGACGAACTCCTGGCCAAGATCCCGTTCCGCCGCCAGAACCCCGTGGTGGCCGCGAGCCCGCAGCCCCGACAGGGTGATCCGGTCGAGCGACGTGGCCCTCGGTCGGGAGGCGACCTCCGCCGCGGAACCCGTCACCGCGGAACCCACGGAGCCTCCCGGTCTTCCACCCGGCCGGCGTCCACGGCCCAGCCGGGATCGACCTCGGGTCCGTCCCCGGGCCGGTCACCATCGTCCCGCCAGGCGCGCACGACCCGCACGGCGTCGGCGGCCGGCCGGACGGCATGCACCCGCACGCCCCACACCCCGGCCGCGGCCAGCAACGCGGTGGTCGCCTGGGTGGCGTCGTCCCGGTCTGCGACCGGCCGGGCCGAGCCGTTCGCGCCCGCCAGTACCGAGCCGAGAAACGACTTGCGGGACGTGCCGACCAGCAGCGGCCAGCCGAGCGCGAAGAAGGCGTCGATGTGGCGCAGAAGCGTCCAGTTGTGCCGGGCGGTCTTGGCGAAGCCGAGGCCGGGGTCAAGGATGACCCGATCCTCGGCGATCCCGGCGGCCAGCACGGCCTCGAGCCGGTCCACGAGTTCCGAGACCACCTCCGCGACCACGTCGCGGTACACCGCCCGGGACGCCATGTCCGCACTGGTCCCCCGCGCATGCATCAGCACATAGTGCACGCCGCGGTCGGCGACGAGACCGAGCAGATCGGGATCGGCGCCGCCGGACACGTCGTTGACGAGCACTGCCCCGGCGTCGACCGCGGCGGCGGCCACGGAGGCACGGCTGGTGTCGATGCTGACCCGGACGCCCGCGGCGGCGAGCTCGGCCACCACCGGGAGCACGCGACGCATCTCCTCGGCGGCGATGACCCGGGACGCGCCCGGTCGGGTCGACTCGCCACCGACGTCGACGAGATCCGCCCCGTCGTCGACCATCCGCAGCCCGGCCCGGACCGCCTCCAGCGGATCGAGATAGGTACCGCCGTCCGAGAACGAGTCCGGCGTGACGTTGATGACGCCCATCACCCTGGTCAGGCCGCCCGGCACGAGGAGTTCCTCGACGGTCCCGCTCATGGGAGACCTCCACCGGACGTCGCGCCCAGCGGCGCACGGCGGTAGGCGTAGCGGTAGACCGGCCGGAAACCAAGATCGGCGTACAGGCCCCGCGCCGCGGCGCTGATCTCTTCGACCTGCAGATACGCATGAGTGGCGCCTCTGCCCGCCGCCCACTCGGCGAGTGCCGCGATGACCCGGCGGGCCGCGCCCCGGCCACGGGCCACAGGCAGGGTCGCCATGCTGTAGACACCCAGCCAACGGTCGTCCGCGATGCCGCGTCCGACCGCCGCCGGTACGCCGTCCACGGTCAGGGTGATGTAGATGGTGGGCAGCCGCAGCGCCGAGAGCACCGCGAGCGTGCCGGGCCGCTGCACGTTGAATGTCGTCAGCACCTGGCCAGCGACCTCCAGCCACTCATCCGTCGGCGTGGTGGTGACGGTCACCCCCACCGAGCCGGCAGCCGCCGGTGCCCGGTCGGCACCACGCACAAGGTCGGCGAGGGGCGCCGTGCAGACGTCGGTGGGACCGGTGTCGTCGTACCCGGCGGCGTCAAGGACCGCGCCGAGCCCGGTCGGCCGGGAGAAGGGCGCCAGCTGGAAGGTCGGCGGCAGACCGGCGGCGGTGTAGAAATCCCGCACCGTGGCGAGCGCCGCGGCGAGGTCGGGCACGTCACCGCGAGCCCAGACCGAGTTGCCTCGCCGGGACGATCCGGCGGACTCGCGCAGCACCCACCCGGCCCGTTCGACCTGGCGCAACGGCGGCCAGGCCCGGTGCGCCTGGTCATCGAGCTCACGGGCCAGGGACGCGTAGGCGGATGGCAGGTTTGCCCGCGGCCCGACTAGTGGATCGGCGGGACGCCGCGCCACGCGGTCATCAGGCACGGCGCGCCGACCACGGCCGGCCTGGTCGACACCAGCTGCGCGACCTGCCGGCCGGAAAGCACGTCGGGGAGCCATCGATCACAATGCCGAGGCTACCGACCCGAACGCAGGGATGGACGACCCGAACGCAGGGATGGACGCCGGCACCGATCGGACCAACATCGGGCCCCAGCTTCACCTTTTCGGTAATCATGACGAGATGTCATGATTTCAAAGCTATTGCCGCCTCGTTCCCATTCTGGAGCGGACCGACGGCGGGCCGCATCCCGGCCTCCCTCGGCTCGTCGCCCGGGACCCTCCCGGGCCGGGGCGATGATCCGCAAGCCTGCGCCGCGCGATCCTGTCGGTCCTGCCAGCGCCCCCCTTCCTCGTCCCGCCACCGCCGACCGGCGAACTCCACCGCCGCATCGCACCGCCGCCGGCTCGCCCGCCGAACATGATCGGCAGAGGAAACCTCCGGGTAACACCACGCAGAGCCACGATGACAGGAACTTTGCGCACCAACAACCATCACCCTTCGGCGCAGCCTCCCTCCTACTATTGACAAAGCGAGACACGGGCCAGATCCGGTCGGACCGACCAGAGTGACCGGAGCGACCGGCCGGCGGCAGCGAGGCCGTCGCACGACCGCCGGGAGACTTCGGCCGTTGATCGCTGGATCCGGCCGGACCGCCGTCAGGGAGGATGGCGGTCGCGGCACCGATGCGGGCGTGTGGTCTCACTGTGCGCCTCCGGTCGGTCGCTTCTCACAGTGGGCTCTACCCCCCACTACCTTGTCGCCACGGTCACGACCGTGGTGTTATCTGAAGGAAGGACGCGCGGCATGCCGCAGTCGAGCGGATCTTCACCGACGCGCGGGCCCGACCCCGAGGCCTGGGTCCCGACGAGCCGGTCGGCCCCTCTCCCACCCTGGTGGGCGACCACCGAGTCGATCATCATCCCACCGGCGCGCACCCCTCCGGACGACCACCCCGAGGACTACGAGCCGGCGCCGCCGCCCCAGCCTTCGATGACGAAGTCCGCAACGAGCCCCACCGATGTGTCACCAGTACCTGCGGGCACGCCATCCTTCGGCACTGTGAGCGAAGCACCCTTCGGCGCTGTGAGCGGAGCGATCCCGGCGCAGCCGACACCGTCGTCGGCCCCCCACACCACGCGCCTTGGCGCCCCGGCCCCCGGCGCCTCGGACCGCAGACAGTTCCATCGCTATGCGGGAGCGGCGGTCATGACCGCGATCCTCGCCGAGGGACAGATCATGGAGGT
Source organism: Frankia sp. CcCS3 (assembly GCF_977927575.1). Classification (NCBI taxonomy): domain Bacteria; kingdom Bacillati; phylum Actinomycetota; class Actinomycetes; order Frankiales; family Frankiaceae; genus Frankia; species Frankia sp. CcCS3. The sequence continues at coordinate 12,100 of NZ_CDWRCL010000042.1, read as the reverse complement.
CTCGGACGTCCTCGCGGCCAGTCCGGTCCAGCTCGCTCTGGAACGCGCCGACGATCTGCTCGACGACCTCCTCGACGCGCACGAGGCGACCCCACCCGCGCACATCCTGGCCCAGACCGAGCGGTTGCGCCGCGGCTTGGAGCGGCTCAGCCGGCGGTCCATCCCCGCCGGCGACGCCCACCGGCGCGACGTGCTGCGGGGGCGGGTCGCCGTGCTGGGTGCGGATGCGGCCTTCAAACTCGGTGACATCGAGACCGCGCGGTCGCTGACGTCGCTCGGCTTCCAGGCGGGGCGCTCGGTGGGTGAGGGTACGCTTCGCGGCTCGGCCCGGGAAGTCGCGGCCGTCAACGAGTTCTACGCCGGCCGGCCCGACGAGGCGCTCCGCCTTGCCCGGGACGGGCTGACCCACGTCAGTGGCGGTGCCGTGCGGGCCCGACTTGTCTGCCAGGAGGCGCGTGCCCTCGCCGCCCTCGGTGACGTGCGGGGCGCGGCCCAGGCCCTGGACCGGGCGTACGACCTGGCGGACGCCATCCCGGCAGACCGGTGGGGCCGTCCCGGTCCGAGTTTCGACCAGTTCAATCCGGTCGAGGTGCCCTACAACGCCACGACGGCCCTGTGTCTGCTCGGCCGCCCGCAGGCCGCCCAGGAGCACGCGGATCTCGCCATGCCGAAGCTGGACGGGATGAACGCCCCGGGATTCCGGTCGGTGATCCGCCTCGATCTCGCCCTGGCGCTGGCCCGGCAGGGCCGCCTGGAACTCGACCAGGTCTGCGCGCTGGCCACCGAGGCGATCCAGATCTCCTGGGGGCGAACCGTGGCCTCCGTCTCGGGGCGCGCGGATCAGCTGCTCGCGGCCACCCGGCCGCACAGCGAGGTGCACCAGGTGCGGGACCTCGCGGTACTCATCCGGGAGTGGCAGCGCTCCGCGGCGCGGCAGCGGCCCGGCGGGCGCGCGGTTCCCGTGCCGAGCCCGTCGGTCTGACGCCGGCCACCGTACGAGGACCGTACGAGGGTGGAATGCCCGACGGCGGGCGCCCTCCGGCGGGCTCGCCGGACCACGCGCGGTTCACCGCGGAGCGGACTCGCCGCGCCCTCGGCGCGATCTGCGCTGAGGCCGGCCTGGACGACTCGGGCGCCGTGCTGATCAAGAGAACCGTGAACGCGGTGTACCGGCTGCCACGGGCCGGCGCGGTTGTCCGGATCATCGGATCGGCCGCGATGACGCATCGGGTGAGCAAGGTGGTCCGGGTGGCCCGCTGGCTGGCGGAGAACCACGTCCCGGCCGTCCCGGCTGCTCCCCGGCGTGCCGGCCCCGGTCACGGCGGCCGGCTTCCTCGCGACGGTCTGGGCCGACGCGACGCCACCTGGCACCCCGCCCGGCGGCCCGGCACCGGACACCACGGAGCTGGCCGGCGCGCTGCGCGGTCTGCACACTCTGGCGCCGCCGGAACCGCCGCTGCCACGCTGGGATCCCCTCGACGACGTCCGCCGGCGATTATCCGACGCCGAGGCGCTCCCCAAGCCCGACCGCCGTTTCCTGGAGAAGATGACCAGCCGGGTCGCGGCGGCTCTGCCCACCATCCGCTACGCGCTGCCGCGGGTCGTCATACATGGGGACGCGCATCTGGCTAACCTCGTACGGGCCGCGGACGGCCGCGCGCTGCTCTGCGACTTCGACGCTACCTGCCTGGGGCCGGCGGAATGGGACCTGATTCCCGTGGCGGTCGGCCGGCTACGCTTTGGTCATGATCCTCAGGCCCACCTCGACCTGGCCCGGGGCTACGACTTCGACGTCACCACCTGGGACGGGTTCGCCGTCCTGCGGGCGGTCCGGGAACTGAAGCTGGTGACGAGCGTGGTGCCGATCCTGGGGAGCAGCGCGACGGTGGCCGCCCAGTTCCGGGTCAGGATCGACAGCCTGCGCTCCGGCGACACCGGCGTCCGCTGGTCCCCCTACCGTTGACGCCTCCCTCATCACCCTCGCTGTCAGGACCCCGGGGAGGAGACGCCCCCGCCGCCGGCACCACACGAGGCACACCGTTTCCACCGGCCGGGCCGTGCGGTCCACGGAACCACATGTCATTCTGGTCAGACCTGTCGGGCCGGTCCGGCGGGTCACGTCCACGTGCCGGACGCCCGGCTCCGAGCGGGGCTACCGGCGCGGACCACCGTCCTGGGCGTGGTCGTCAGATCACCCCGGCCTCATGGCTTGGGTCGCCCGAACGGAGGGGAGGCCCTTGAACACGACGGAGGGAATGCCCGCCCCGGGGATCAACCAGGTGGTGTGCTGCCCGGAGAACAATCATGAACGATGATCCTCGGGAGATCGGCGCCATCCGGGTCGGCGATGTCGGAGATCGGGACCCCGCGAATCCCGGGCCGCAGGAGCGTGGCGGGCGCGTCGGGTCCCCGCCGCCGACCACCGACAGCCGTCCCGTTCGGCGAGCCGACTGCCGGCAGTGACGGACACCGGCCGGTCGTCTCCCGACCGAGCCGACCCGGGTCACTGGCAGACCGGTCCGGCGCAGCCGCGCTCCGCCGGTGCCACCGGTTGGACGGTCGACGGCCCCTACCGCCCCGAGCCGGCGGCATCCGCCTTCCGGCCGGGCACCGCCGCCCCGACGGCGTCCCCCGCCGTCTCCGACACCTGGCCGTCGATGCGCCGCGTTGATCCGATGTCGGCCACGGGTTCCGAGGCAACAGGTTCCCACCCGGCCGGCTCGGCGGGCTGGACCGATCGGGGCACTCCCGGGTCCGCGGCCATGAACCGTCGAGGCACGGAGAGTGCCAACGACAACGGCAGGATGCTGCCGATCGAGACCCGCACCTTCGATCCGCTACTCGACCAGTTCCCCCCGAATCCGGGCGGAGTGTTCGGTCAAGCGTACCCGCCGCCCCCGCCGGGGGAGACCCGGGCCTGGCGGGGCGATCCGCTGAACCCGCCACCGCCACCGTCCGACCCGTACGCCCAGCCCCCGCCACCGGGCCCGCCACCGGCCCCGCGGGACGAACGCCATGATCCGTGGCGGAGCACGCCGCCGGTGGCGCCGGCAAACTCGTCCGCTCTGGAGGAGACCGCCGCGATGAGACGGGCGGACTTCGACGCCGCCGCCCCCCGACCGGTCGAGAACCGGGAGCAAGGCGGCCCGCGGCCCGCATACTGGCCCGGCCCGCACGCCCACCGAAGCCGGCCGCATCCCCTCCTGGCTGCGCGATCCCGGTCCCGCCGGGTCGCCCGGCGGCCCGGCGGGACCGGGTCCCCGGGAGACGGGTCCCCGGGAACCGGGAAACGGCCGGGCGGGGCTCGCCACCAGCGCACTGCTGCCCGCTCCCCCAGAGACGGCGTCCCGCGGCTGGCGCAGGCTCGTGTACCAGGTCTCGGCGGGCGCGGTGAACCCCGGTCCGTCCCCCGACGAGGTTCGCGACCGCCGGCTCCTCGCGCGCATCCGGAACCCGCTGCACGGCTGTCACCGCATCGCGGTGATATCCCTCAAGGGCGGCGTCGGCAAGACCACGACGACGGTGGCGGTCGGCTCCACGCTGGCCAGCCTGCGCGATGACCGGGTGGTGGCGATCGACGCGAACCCGGACCGTGGCACCTGGGTTCCAGGGTGCCACGCACCTCCGCCCACACGGTGCGCGAGCTGCTGGCGGACGCTCCGCGTCTGCACCGGTACGTGGACGTCCGCAGGTACCTGTCACAGGCCGACTCGAGGCTGGAGGTGCTGGCGTCGGCCAACGATCCGGAGCTGTCGGACACCTTCGGGGACGCCGACTACCGGGCAGTCGACGATCTGCTGCAACGACACTACTCGATCCTGTTGACCGACTGTGGGACGGGCATCCTGCACAGTGCGATGCACGGGGTGCTGGAGCTGGCCGACACGCTGGTGATCGTGAGCAGCGCCAGCGCCGACGGCGGGTCCAGCGCGAGCGCCACTCTCGACTGGTTGGACGCGCATGGCTACTCCGACCATGTCCGCGAGGCGGTCGCCGTGATCTCGATGTTCCCCGTCCAGGGCGAGCGGGTCGACGTCGACACGCTGGAACGGCATTTTGAAGCCCGGACGCGACGGGTGGTCCGGGTCCCGTTCGACCCGCATCTGGCCGACGGGGGACGGATCGTGCTGTCGAGCCTGAAACGGGAGACGCGGGCGGCCTATCGGGAGATCGCCGGCGCGGTGGCCGAACGCTTCGGCGAGGAACGCCGCGGCTACCCGGGCGGCTGACGCCGCTGGCACCGCCGGCTGCCTCAGCACCTCAGCGGCCCAGCACCGCCACCGCCGTCCGCACGCCGGGACGACGCAGTTGCCGGGCGATGGTGGTCCGTCCCTCGATGAGCCGGGTGAACAGCCCGAAGGCGCCCGGGCCCGCCATGACCGTGTGCATCGCGCCCGGCCGGCGGGTGAACGCGGCCAGGACCTCTCGTCCCGCCGCCATCTCGGGGCCCAGGATCGTCTCGACGCGCGCGGGATAGGCGGCCAAGGCGTCGAGCGCCGTGGCACCCGGGCTAGGCGCCGTGGTACCCGGGCCAGTCGGCCTTGTATCCGTGACCCCCCTGGCCCGGGTCACGCCCGCCCTCGCGTGACCGACACCCACACTCGCCGCGGCGGCCGCCTCCCCGGCGAGCCGACCCGACCGTAATGCGAACGAGATGCCTTCGCGTGTCCACGGATCCAGGAGCCCGGCTGCGTCCCCCGCGACCAATACCCGGCCCCGACGCAGCGGGGAGCCGACGGCCCGCACCCGGGTGAGATGTCCGGAGTCATGCTGGCGCGGCAGGTCGGTGAGCCCGAGCCGGTCGACGAACCGGGTGTAATAGGCGCGCAGCGCGGCGCCCTCGGCACGATCACCGATCACGCCGACCGTGAGCACCCGTCCCTTGGGAAACACCCACCCGTAGGAACCCGGCACCGGCCCCCAGTCGATGAGCATGCGCCCGGCCCATCGCGCGGCACGCGCCGGGTCGGCGACAAACTCGCCCTCCAGGCCGACGTCGACCTGGTCACAGCGGACACCGGCATAGGTGCCACAACGACCCGAGGTGCCGTCCGCACCCACCACCACCCGAGCGCGCAGGCCCGCCCCCGCGCGGAGACGCACGGTCACCCAACCGTCATCCTGATCCCCGGCGTCCTCTGCGATCCCGGCCTCGCCCGGCCCGGTCACATCCCGACCGCTCTCGGTCAGCCCCACCACGTGCGCACCGGTCCGCACGGTCGCGCCGGCCGCAGCCGCCGCGGCCAGGAGAGCGGCGTCCAGATCGGATCGCATCACCATCGACATCCAGGGACGGCCGCCGGACCGGCCGCGGGTGACCTCGAAGCGGCCGTCCCAGGTCATCGTCAGCGAGCTGACGCTGGCTCGGACCAGACCGGTCAGTTCGGTGCCGAGATAATCCGCCGAAAGGCCGACCAGGCCGCCACCGCAGGTCTTGTAGCGAGGTACCGCCGAGCGTTCGAGCACGCACACCCGGGCCCCGGCGTTCGCCGCCGCCCGCGCCGCGCTGCCACCGGCCGGGCCCGCCCCGACGACAATGACGTCAAAGGTGTTCTCCGGATCGTCAACCCTGCTCACGGCGCTTCATCCTCCCGGACACCGCACCCCCACCCCGACACCGCACCCCACCCCGACACCGCGGTCTGGCGCCGACGCCGTCAGCGCAGGGTGAGGCTGCGTCCAACAAGACCCGCCCGCACCCGGCGTTCGTGCGCGGTCAGTGCCGTGGTGTCGGCCAGTGCCCGTTGATAGGCCACCCGCAGCGCGGCGGCCGGCTCCTCACAGCGGTCCGCCTCGCTTCCGGGCGCGAGATCCCAGACGGGAACGACGAGCCCGTCGGCGCGGAAGAACCCGATGAACCTGGAGCCCTCCCCCACCGTGAGACGTTCGGCCGCAGCCAGGCGAGCCAGCGCATCCAGCAACGCCTCCTCGGTGGGGGCGACGTCGGCGCCCGCGCCGATGGGAGCGACCGCCTCGGCCTCGGAGCCGGTGCCCGCCGCAGTACCCGCCGCGCCCGGCCAGGCCAGCGGAAGCGCCCACCGCAGGTGCCAGCGGTCACCGGGGTAGCACCAGTAGGCGGCCGGCACCGAGGTGAGCCGGACGGTGGGCACCACGGTGGCGTTGGCGCGCTCCAGCATCACCGCCACCTCCTGGTTCGGACCGCTCTCCTCGTCCGACGGTGGCAGCCACCATCCGAACCCGGAATGAACGGTGATGCCCAGGGGTGCCGGGTCCAGCAGGTCGGTGAGCCGGGGCAACCCGGCGAGTCCCGCGGGCAGTTGTTCCACGAGGCGCGGCGCGGAGGCAGGCGGGATGTCGATCACACTCCCCGGCTCAGCGGCGAGTGCGGCGAGCAGGGCACCGGCGACATCCCGCGATGCGTCCAGACCCGGAAGGGCGATCTGCAGGGCGACCAGGATTTCGCCGTCCTCGCGCACCAGGGCGGGGGCGGCCTGCGGCAGCATCGTGCAGAGCGTGATGCGCCGGTCGGCGTGCTCAGGATGGTCGGCGAGGTAGGCCGCCGCCAGGGTCAGCGGCGCGGTGGCGCTGGGCACCAGCTCCCGCAGGGCGACCAGGTCCGGCTCGTCGCGGCGGCCCGCGAACGGGCGCAGCACGGGAGCCGGCCGGTTCCGCTCGCCGTGGCACGCCTTGTAACGACGGCCCGACCCGCAGGGACAGGGTTCCCGCGGTCCGACGGCAGGGATGGCCCCATCGGATCCGTGGACAGACGGGCGGCGACGGCTCCGTGCGGCTCCCCCGCCAGAGCCGGGCGTGGCGACTCGTGCCGGGCGGGTGCCGGGACGCTGGGGTGCGGGTCGGCGAGCGATCACGACCTCCTGGGGTAGAGGCCGTCACGCGCGGTCATGGACTTCCTGCGGGTAAGGCTAAGCCATGGTCGGCGGATGACGAGGGTGCCGGGTGGCGGCCGCGCCCGTGGCACACACCACCGCTCCCGTCGCGGGAGCGGGCCCCGTCGTAGGAGCGGGCCGACGGAGAGCCGACAGCCGACAGATCCGGTCGACGACAGATGCATCCCCGGCATCTCGGGCGCCCATTCAGGGATAACCCTCTTCCACGGCAGGGACTATCCCGTCACTGCGGAACCATTACCACGGATACCGCACGCGGCCCCCTCCTCAATGGGCACGATGAACACAGCCGTTCGGCGGACGGGCCCTGGCGGGACTGATGGCGAGCATCATCGACGCTCGTCCGCAAGCCACCGTCACCGTGGCGGCACATCCAGGAAGACGACGCCGCGGGAACCGGTGAAAGGCTGCTCGACAGGCGGCGCCCGCGGCATTCATCTCGATATATGGGGGGTCGGTGGCGAAGGTCGTCGTTGCCGGCGGGGGCATTGCTGGGATCGCCTGCGCCAGCACACTGCTAGCCGAGGGAATCACCGTGGATGTCCGTGACCGGGGCCGCGTGATCGGCGGACGGATGGCCTCACGGTGGATAGACGGGCGCATCGTGGACTCCGGCGCGTCGTACTTCACCGCCACCTCGCCGGAGTTCCGCGAAGTCGTGGACGATTGGTTCATCCGTGGCCTGGTACGCCCCTGGACGCACCGAATGTCGGTAATCAGTGGACCGACCGCCACCTTGGCCGAGCCGCGTTCCGGCCCGCTGCGGTACGCCGCCCCACGCGGGCTGCGTTCCCTGGTCGCCGACCTCGCGTCCCGCGCCGGGGTGCAGGTCGCGCAGTCCACGCCGATCCGCCGGATCACCCCGGGTCCCCGCGTCAACGACGAGGCCGCCGACGCGGTGGTCCTCGCGATGCCCGACCCGCAGGCGCTGCGCCATCTCGACCCGGCCTGCACCGAGGAGCGGGCGCAGCTCGCCGACCGCCCCTGGTCGCCGGTGCTGGCGCTGCTCGCCGGCTGGCCCTACCGGTGCTGGGCACCGATCGACGGAGCCTTCGTCCACGACGACGATCCGATCGCCTGGATCGCCGACGACGGCCGTCGCCGGGGTGACAGTGCCGCCGTCCTGGTCGCCCACTCGACGCCGGATTTCGCGCGGGCGCGGCTGGCCGACCCCGCGGCGGCCGGGCCCGATCTCGTCGCGGCACTACGGCGCCTGCTCACCATCACGGTGCAACCCAGTTGGACGTACGTGCAAAGGTGGACCTTCGCCCGCCCGGACCGTCCGCACGAACAGCCGTACTACCTGTCCGGCAGTGGGATCGGGCTCGCCGGCGACGGCCGGGGAACACCGAAGATCGAGAATGCCTGGCACTCGGGCACCGAGCTGGGCCGAGCCCTCGCCGCCCGATTGAGATAACCGATTACGATGACCGATGGCATGTGACCGGATCGAGCCTGCGCCAGCGTAGGTCGTTCGGTTGATGATGCGTGACGCGGGTACACCCTCCGGCATGGAGATCAAAGTAAGCCTGTCGTTGCCCCACGATGAGATCTCCATACCCGTAGTTCGACGTATCTGCACGCAGTCCCTGAAAGTCCTGGGCGTCAGCCAAGAATGCATTTACGATGTTGAACTTGCATTGACAGAAGCGTGCGACAATGTTCTTCTACATGCCCATGACAGCGACGAGTACGAGGTTTTGGTGGGAGTGGACAACGAAGTCGCCATCATCGAGGTGAGCGATCGCGGCGACGGTTTCGACGGCATGGATAATCTCGATCGGACGGCCCGCCAGAACAGCGATTTCCCCAGGCCGGAAAATGTTCCCGAGCAAGGCCGTGGCATCTTTCTCATGCGCGCTCTGATGGACCGGGTGCAGTTCCACCAGGTGGACGGCCCCCATCGGGGCACCCGCGTGCATCTGGAGAAGACTCTCACCTGGGAGGAGATCGCTCCCGGGGAGCGGCTGAGCCGGGCGCGGACGGGGCCCTGGCCCGCTGCCCGCCCGGAGGTGGCCGAGGGCATCCATCCGGTCTGACGTCTCCCGCCGTCCCCCGCCGACTCCCTTCGTCGATCGGCCGACTCCCTTCCTCGACCGGCCGCCCCACAATCCGACCGGCTACGCTGACGGGAGTGGACTCCGAGGGATCTGGGCGGGTATCGCGATGGGTGTGGTAGTGACCGAGGCGGCCCCGCCCGCCCGGATCGGGATCGTCACCTTCCCCGGCTCCCTCGACGACCGGGACACGGCGCTCGCAGTGCGGGCCGCCGGTGCCGAACCGGTCTCCCTCTGGCATGGCGACAGCGATCTCGCCGGCGTCAATGCCGTCATCCTGCCCGGCGGATTCTCCTACGGTGACTACCTGCGCGCCGGTGCGATAGCCCGGTTCTCGCCCATGGTGGCGGCCCTCGTCCCGGCGGCCCGCGCGGGCCTGCCGATTCTCGGCATCTGCAACGGGTTTCAGGTGCTCTGCGAGGCCGGCCTGCTCCCCGGGGCATTGACTCGCAACGTGGGACTGCACTTCGTCTGCCGCGACCAGCGGTTGCGGGTCGAGGCGCCGGGCACTGCCTGGACCCGCGGCTACCAGGACGGCGAGGAGATCGTCATCCCGGTGAAGCACGGGGATGGTCGCTATGTCGCGGCCCCGGGCGTGCTCGCCGAACTCGAGGCGGCCGGGCGGGTTGTGGTGCGCTACGTCGGCGGGAATCCCAACGGGTCGGCCGCCGACATCGCCGGGATCTGTAACGAGAGCCGGACGATCGTGGGCCTGATGCCGCATCCCGAGCACGCTGTTGACGACCTCACCGGCCCTGGGGTCGGCGGGCTTCGCATGTTCACCTCGGTACTGTCCGGCGTTTTGTCGGCTTTTTCCTCTTAAAGAGGGATTTTTGGTTACGAAGGGGTCTCCTTGTCCGCCCGGGAGCCCGGATCAGGGGATATCGGCGAGGATGGGAGGGTGACCGGCAACCCCGCCGCCCCCGCGGCCACCTCCGTGAGTCCCCCCGCCGAGCAGCCCTACCGGGAGCTGGGGCTCACCGACGACGAGTACGCCCTGATCATCGCGACCCTCGGTCGCCGGCCCAGCGACGCCGAACTCGCGATGTACTCGGTGATGTGGAGCGAGCACTGCTCCTACAAGTCCTCCAAGGTGCATCTGCGGCAGTTCCGGGATACCCCGTCGACGGACCGGCTGCTGGTGGGCATGGGGGAGAACGCGGGCGTCGTCGACGTCGGCGAGGGGCTGGCGGTCACCTTCAAGATCGAGTCGCACAACCACCCCAGCTTCGTCGAGCCGTACCAGGGGGCCGCGACGGGTGTAGGCGGCATCGTCCGCGACATCCTGACCATGGGGGCCCGCCCGATCGGCGTGCTCGACCCGCTGCGCTTCGGCGAGGCCGACGCTGCGGACACCGCCCGGGTCCTGCCCGGGGTCGTCGCCGGCATCGGTGGCTACGGCAACTGCCTCGGCCTGCCCACCATCGGCGGCGAGGTCGTCTTCGACCCGACCTACGCGGGTAACCCGCTGGTCAACGCCCTGTGCGTCGGGGTCATGCCGGTCGATCGGGTGCAGACGTCGGCGGCGACCGGGGTCGGCAACGCCGTCGTCCTGCTCGGCGCCAAGACCGGCCGGGACGGCATCGGCGGCGTCTCGATACTGGCGTCGGCGACCTTCGACGAGGGCGGCGGCCCGGCCCGGCGGCCCTCGGTGCAGGTCGGCGACCCGTTCACCGAGAAGATCTTGATCGAGGCCTGCCTGGAGCTGTTCGACCGCAAGCTCGTCACCGGCATCCAGGATCTCGGCGGCGCCGGGCTGACCTGCGCGCTGACCGAGACCACCGCCGCGGGCATCGCCACCGGCCAGCCCGGCGGCATGGAGGTCGACCTCGACCTCGTGCCCCTGCGCGAGGCGTCGATGGCCGCGCACGAGATCCTCGCGAGCGAGTCCCAGGAGCGCATGCTGGCGATCGTCACGCCCGAGGCGCTGCCCGAGGTTCTCGCCCTCGCCGAGCGCTGGGGTGTGCTCGCGACCAGGATCGGCACCGTCACCAACAGCGGTCGGCTGACCGTACGCTGGCATGGCGAGGTCGTCGTCGACGTTCCGCCCGGATCACTCGCCGACGATGGCCCAGTCTACGAGCGCCCTCTGCGCCGCCCGGTCGACTTCGACCTGGTCCGGGCGGACGCGCCCACGCCCGCCCGGCTCGCCCGGCCACGGACCGGGCCGGAGCTGCGGGAGACCCTGCTGCGGCTGGTCGCCTCCCCGAACCTGTGCTCGCGGGCCTGGGCGACCAACCAGTACGACCGGTACGTGCAGGCGGGCACCGTGCTCGCCCAGCCGGAGGACGCGGGCGTGCTCCGGCTGTCGGCGGCCACCGGCCTGGGGATCGCGCTCGCCACCGACGGCAACGGGCGGTACGCACGGCTCGACCCGTTCGCCGGCACCCAGCTCGCCCTGGCGGAGGCGTGCCGCAACGTGGCCGCCACCGGATCGGTGCCGATCGCGGTGACGAACTGCCTGAACTTCGGCTCCCCCGAGGATCCCGAGGTGATGTGGCAGTTCGCCCAGGCGTGCGCGGGCCTCGCCGAGGGCTGCCGGCGGCTCGGCCTCCCGGTGACGGGCGGCAACGTCTCGTTTTACAACCAGACCGGCTCGACGCCGATCCATCCGACCCCGGTGATCGGGGTACTCGGCCTGTTCGACGACGTCACTCGCCGGACGCCCATCGGCTTCGCCGAGGAGGGAGACGTCCTGATCCTGCTCGGCGACACCGCCGACGAATTCGGCGGCTCGGAGTGGGCGTGGGTGACGCATCGCCATCTCGGCGGCGAGCCGCCGGCCGTCGACTTCGCCCGGGAAAAGCTGCTCGGCGAGATCCTCGTCGCCGGTTCCCGCGACGGCATGCTCACCGCCGCGCACGACCTCTCCGACGGTGGGCTCGCCCAGGCGCTCGTCGAGTCGTGCCTGCGCGGCGGGCACGGCGCCCGGATCATCCTGCCGGCCGGATCAGACCCGTTCGTCGAGCTGTTCAGCGAGTCGGCCGGCCGCGCCGTCGTCGCGGTGCCCCGCACAGAGGAACTGCGCTTCACCGGCATGTGCGAGGTGCGGGGCCTGCCGTGGCGGCGCGTCGGTGTCGTCGACGGGGACACCCTCGACGTACAGGACGCCTTCACCGTCGGCCTCGACGAGCTGCGCGCGGCGCACGAGGGAACGCTGCCGGCGCTGTTCGG
>NZ_CDWRCL010000041.1:0-22873 GCF_977927575.1 Frankia sp. CcCS3 | reverse complement strand
GCCGTCCCCGCCGGCGCGCCCGGCGGGGACGGCATCCCCTGCCCGCCGCGGGCGCGCGGAACGAAGTTCGACCCAGCGGTCGCGCGCGTGTCGCCGGGCACCGTCTCCGTCACTCGTGGTCCCCCCCAGCACCGCGACGGCGCGCGTCAACGACACCGACCGGACCCGGCCGAACGGACTGGCCCAGTGGCGCCGGCACGTGCCCGAGCCCGAGCCCGGATCCGAACGGGCCCGGAGGTGTCATCGTCCTCCCCGTTCGGCGGCCCGCGGCGCCCCTCGCTCAGACAGCCACGAATTCATCCCTCGGTGGTGCATCGACCCTCGGTGGTGCATCGACCGGACCTCCAGCGATCTTCCCCCGCCACTGACTGTGGGCCACCCCGAACGATGAGCCGAACGCGCGCATCATCCAGGTCCCACTGGGGTGTGTCGGCACACCGGAGCGAACTGGAATACCGGACGCCGACACGGGTGGCGCTCCGTGGTCACGGGGGCAACGTTACCGACTACGCCGAGATGATCTACCAGCGGCCCGGCCCGGCGATGGCGGCGTGACGCCCCGACCGCCGACCGTGGCGATGGCGCGATCCGTGCGTTTATGGCAACTCACAGTAACAGAGATGCGGTCGTCGACCAGCGACCGCCATGACGAACCTTCCGAGTCGACGAACCTTCCGAGTCCGCCCGCCGGCGCGGGCATGACAGGCACCATCGACCCACGGACGCCCGACGCCTACACTGCGCACACAAACAGCGGCGATAATGCTACTCTGCGTTATGGATCGCGGGTCTCGGCTCGGGATCCGTCGGCTGCCCGCCCCCGCGGGCGCCGGGAGGGGTGGGGCTGTGCGATCCTGCGCGCCCCGTGCGACGTCGCCGACGTGATATCGCCGGGGTGACATCGCCGGGGTGATGTCACGTCGGGATTGATGTCACCTGGAGTGATGCCGCCCGGGTGAGGCCGGTGAGCACAGTCACGGGACGGTCGGCGCCTGCCGGACGGGTGGGGGCGCCCAGGCAGGCGCCGGCTGCCGTCCCGGTCCTCCGCCGGCACCGGTCCTCCGCCGGTCTACCCGGCAGCCACCCGCCTCAGGGCAGGGCGGTGACGACGTCCGCCAGCGGCTTGCGGGCACCGGTGTAGAACGGCGTCTCCAGCCTGGTGTGCCGTCGCGCCGCGCTGGCCCGAAGGTGTCGGATGCAGTCGACGATCCGGTGCAGCTCATCCGCTTCGAAGGCGAGCAGCCACTCATAGTCGCCCAGTCCAAACGAAGCCACCGTGTTGGCCCGGACGTCCTCGTACTCCCGGCCCATGATCCCGTGCTCGGCGAGCATCCCGCGCCGTTCATAGTCCGGCAGCAGGTACCACTCCAGCGAGCGGTTGAACGGGTAGACGCAGAGATAACCGCGGGGGTCCTCCCGCCGGACGAAGGCGGGGATGTGGTTCTGGTTGAACTCCGCCGGCCGGTGCAGGCCGACCGCCGACCACACCGGACGCAGGTGCCCGCCCAGGGCCGTCCGCCGGAACCGCTGGTAGGTCTCCTGCAGCAGGTCCGGGTCCGGGCTCGTCCACCAGACCATCAGGTCCGCGTCGGCCCGGTAGCCCGAGATCTCGTAGACACCGCGGGTGTAGACGTCCTTGGCCAGCGCCCCGTCGAGCAAGGCGGTCGCCTCGTCGATCAGCGGGGTCCGCTCGGCGGGCAGCGGACGGTCGGCCGCGAAGACCGACCATCCCGTGTAGAGCAGCTCCGCGTTGAGTTCGCGGGCCGATTTCGTGGACTCCGACATTCCCATCCTCCTTCACCGGCGGCCGGACGCGGTCCGGGCCGGTGCACGTAATCAGATTCCCGGGCCCACCGGATCGGCCGGACTGCCTTGCGCCGTCCGGGTAGCCCTCAGCACCGCGTGCGCGGCGGTCTCCCCCGACCGGATACAGGCCGGGATGCCTACACCGTCGTATCCCGCGCCGGCCAGGACGATCCCCGCTGGAAGCCCCCGGCGCACCGCGGCGATCCGGTTGAGATGACCCGGCAGGTACTGCGGGAGTGCCCCGCCCCAGCGACTCACCCGGGTCGCGACCGGCCGACCGGACAGACCGGTGATCTGCGCGATCTCCGCCGCCGCCACCCCGGCGAGCTCCACGTCCCCACGCTGCAGGTCCTGTTCGGCACCGGCGCGGCCGATGCTCGCCCGCACCACCGTGAGCCGGTCGGAGCCCAGGTGCGGCCACTTGGCGGACAGGAAGGTGGCCGCCTTCACCGCGGTGCCCGCCCGGGCGGGCACGAGGAATCCGCTGCCGGGTGGCGGCGCGGCATCCCGGTAGACCAGCGTCACCAGGCCAACCGAGGCGTAGGGCACGCCGGCAAGCGGGGCGGAGGCATGCGGGGCCAGCGGCGCCAGCAGGGCGCGGGCCACCCCGGCGGGCACCGCGAGGATCACGGCGTCGGCCTGGAACGGCCCGAGGGCGTCCGCGCCGCCCACCCGGTCACAGTTGACCTGCCAGCCGCCCGCGGTCTTCGCGATCGAGCGGACGAGCACCCCGGTGTGCACGGTGGCGCCGGACTGCGCCGCCACCCGCGCCGCGAAGGAGCCCAGGCCCCCCCGAAGCGTGGCGAACAGCGGTGCCGTCGAGGTCGTCGTCGCGGGTCCGGTACGGGCCCGCACCCGGTGCGCGCCGAGGAGCAGCGAGCGGTCCTCGGCGAAGATGGGGACGAGCTGGGGCACGGTAGCCCGCAGCGACAGCGCGTCGGCCCGGCCCGCATACACCCCCCCGAGCAGCGGATCCACCAGCAGGTCGACGACTTCGCGCCCGACCCGCGTGCCGACGTAGCGGCCGACGGTCGGATCGTCGGCGAAACGCGTCCGCGGCAGCACCAGGTCGGCGGCGGCCCGCACCAGCCCCCACGGGGACAGCACCCGCGAGCGGACCAGGCCGAGGACGTCGGTCGGCACTCCGAGCAGAGTGTTCGGGGGGATGGGACGCAGCCGGCCGCGGATCCACAGTGACGCCGACGTCGTGGCCGGATGCACGATGTCGTGCCCGAGCCCGATCTGCCGGGCCAGGCGGAGTCCGTCGGGAACCCGGGCGAGGAAGGACTCCGCGCCCTCTTCGACGTCCAGACCCTCGATCGGGGTGGTACGCAGCTTGCCACCGACCCGGTCCGCCGCATCGAGGACGGTCACTTCGGCGTGCCCGGCCAGGGCGCGGGCGGCCGAGAGCCCGGCGATACCCCCACCGACGATCACAACCCGCACGTTCCTGCCGCCCTTCACGTTGAGTGGTGCCGCCCGCCAGTTTTCACCATCGGACCGGTTCCAGTGAACCGGTCCGATGAGGGCGGATCACCTGCCGTGGACGAGGTCAACGACGTGTGCGAGCACGCCCGGATCGGTCTGCGGCAGCACCCCGTGGCCGAGGTTGAACACGTGCCCCTCCGCCTCGGCCCCGCGGGCGCAGACGTCACGCACCTTGGCGGCGAGCACCGCTTCGGGGGCGAAGACCGCGGTCGGGTCGAGGTTTCCCTGCACGGCGTGACCGGGCCCGATCCGCCGGGCGGCCTCGTCGAGAGGGACCCGCCAGTCGACCCCGACGACGTCCGCACCCGCCTGGCCCATCGCGGCGAGCAGCTCACCGGTGTTCACACCAAAGTGGATGCGCGGCACCTCACCGGCGAAGGCGGCCAGCACCCGAGCGCTGTGCGGCGCGACGTAGCGACGGTAGTCCGCCTCGTCCAGCGCCCCGGCCCAGGAGTCGAACAGCTGCAGCGCGTCGACACCGGCATCCACCTGGACCCGCAGGAAGGCGGTGGTAATGTCGGCGAGCCGGGCCAGCAGGTCGTGCCAGAGCTTCGGTTCGCTGTACATCAACGCCTTGGTGCGGGCGTGGTCGCGACTCGGCCCGCCCTCGATGAGGTAGCTCGCGAGGGTGAACGGCGCCCCGGCGAACCCGATCAGCGGGGTTGAACCCAGCTCGGCCAGCAGTAGCCGGACCGCGTCGGCCACGTAGGGAACGTCGTCCGGCTCCAGTGCCCGCAACGCGGCGAGCCCGACGGCGTCCCGCACGGGCTCGGCCACCACCGGTCCGATCCCGGCGACGATGTCGATGTCGAGGCCGATCGCGACCAGGGGCACCACGATGTCGGAGAAGAAGATCGCCGCGTCCGGCCGGAACCGGCGTACCGGCTGGAGCGTGATCTCAGTGATCATCTCGGCCTCCCGGCAGGAGTCGAGCATGGCGGCTCCCGCGCGCAGGGCCCGGTACTCGGGCAGGACCCGCCCGGCCTGACGCATGAACCACACCGGCGTGGTCCCGGGGGGCTCCCGTCGACAGGCCCGCAGGAAGGGCGCGGTGTCGGCCAGGCCGAGCCGCCGGGCGAGCGCGGCACCGGTCGGCGGGGGCGAGACGCCGCCCGGCCCGGATCCGGGTCCCGCGTCGACGTGGAGGACAGGCATGGGTCGATCATTGCACGCCCGTGAGATGTGTGGGAGTACGGCCATAGCGGGATGGGCCACCGCACGGGCCTGACGGCTCCCGGCGGCGAGGACCGGGGAGTACCAACCGGAACGTTGCACATCCGCTATCTTTTACTCTGGGTAGAAGAACTTCCAGATCCGGCCGGTGCCGGGCGCTCCCGTCCGTCGAGGCCGCGCCGGCGGACGGGGACGAACGATCGGACGTGACGAATCCCGCGGTCGCCGTGGCATGCCACGGCGCGTCCCGGGTCCCGGCACTCCAGGGCACCCGGACAGTGGAACACCTCGGTGTCATCCGCTACGACGCCATCCCCTACGACGCCATCTGCTACGACGAGGAGTCGCCGATGACCGGTCGTGCCCCGAGCGGCGCCTCCCAGCCCCTTGCCCTGGCCCGCGTCGTCTCGCTCGCCGAGGCGTCGTCCTTCCTCTTGCTGCTCGTCGCGACCGCGATCAAATACGGTGCCGACTACCCGATCGGCGTGCGGATCCTCGGCCCGGTCCATGGCGTGCTCTTCCTCATCTATTGCGCCCTCATCGGCTACCTCTCGGTGGTCGGGCGCTGGCGCCGTAAGCGGACCGTGCTCGCGCTGATCGCCGCGGTGCTGCCCGTCGCCCCGTTCTTCGTCGAGCGGCACTGGCTGCGTGGCGACGCCGCCCGGCTGGGCGACGCAGAGCCGGCACGTCCCACCTCGAAGCCGGCCGGCCAGGCGGGCTGAGCCGAGGGCCGGCCCGGCCCCACCGCCCCACAGACCGGGCGATCCGCCCCGCACCGCCCCGAGACGGGCTCACGCGACACGCCGGAGAGAATGCACGGACATCCGCCCGTCCCGTGGCACCGTCAGTCCGGTCGGAATTGGGGTAGAGGGTGCGCGTCATCCCGCGTTCCCCCTCCCGCCGGCCGTGGCGAGTGGCGCGCGATCCGTGGTTATGCGCCCACCACGATCCAACGGTACGCATCACGGGCAGACGTGCGCGGGGAGTGGTGGTCGAGTGGAACAGGTCCGGGTGAGCGCCGAGGATCACATCGTTCTCGTCTGCATCGCATGCGGCGACGAGCGCATCTTCGAGCAACCCCCGTGCTCCGACGGGCACGGTGACGACTGCCCGGAGTGGGCCTGCACCTCCTGTGGCGCCGCGGTGCTGGTCGGGCCGGCCCCCGCGGAGCGGCCGACGGCCCGGCCGAGGCCCGTGCGCGAGACCCCCGCAGTCCGGGATCTCCGCGGCCGCGATCGTGCCGCCGCGCGGATCCCGGCGTGAGCCTGCACAGTTCCGCCCCTCAGCCGGGGTACTCCGGACACCGGCTCACCGGTTCCCGCCCACACGCAACGGGACCGAAACCGTACGCTCCGACGTCCGGCCAGCATGATCAAGACCGACGTCCTACCGTTGCCGTCATGGGGGTCGCGCAGTCATCCGAGGCGAGCCCTCCGATCTTCCTCGCGGTCACCAACGCCCTGCGCGCGGGGATCGCGCGGCTGCGCCCGGAGGTGGCGGTGCACGAGGTGGCGGCGCCCACCCGGGTCGCGCCGTTCTCCTTCGCTCTGGCCGGTGGGCTGACCGGGGACGAGGCCGACACCGCGGCCGGCCGGCTCATCCTGCTCATGGATCCTCAAGGACAGCCGGCCTGGCAGGGCACGG
This sequence comes from Frankia sp. CcCS3, assembly GCF_977927575.1. Taxonomy (NCBI): domain Bacteria; kingdom Bacillati; phylum Actinomycetota; class Actinomycetes; order Frankiales; family Frankiaceae; genus Frankia; species Frankia sp. CcCS3. The sequence continues at coordinate 16,762 of NZ_CDWRCL010000041.1, read as the reverse complement.
CCCGCATCGTCTGCTACGCCCGCGCGAGCATCGACCGGGAGATCGCCGGCGATCCCCTGCTTGCCGAGGTCGCCTGGTCGTGGCTGCGGGAATCGTTGGAGGCGCACGGCGCGGGCGTGCGCGCCCTGGGCGGCACGGTCACGGCCACCGCGTCACAACGCTTCGGCGTGCTCGCGGCCGACGGGGACAGCTTCGCCGTGGAGCTGCGCTGCTCCTGGTCACCCGACTGGGCGGAGACCACCCTCGCATCCGACCTCGGCCCCGCAGGGCCGGGCGCGCAGGGCCAGCCGCCCTGGAGCGCCTCGGCGACGGCCGCCCACCTGCTCGCGTTCGGCGACCTGCTCGCGGCCATGGCCGGCCTTCCCCCACAACTGTCCGGAGTCATCACACTACCAACCCGCCGGGGTTGACCGCGTCACACCGGCCCGCCGGACGGACAGCACCGCACCACCCACCGCGCGCCGCGGCCGACCCTCCACCGCGCGCACCTCCCATTACCGAGTCGTTACAAAGCGTATAAATAACGCGATTCGCTGTAGGACACGGCTACCTCTGCCAGGATTCAGACGTACGATCACTGATCGTGACGTCGACGGTTCCTGAATCAACACAGCGGGTCAGCGGGGGTGTCAGCGCAGAGGTGGAGGTACAGTCCAGCACTGGTGCCCATGAGCCCATCCCGCTGCTCACCCCTGCAGACGGGGTACCCCCCGTCATCGTCGACACCGCGGAACTCGCCGCGGCGGCGGAACGCCTCGCGGCCGGCGTCGGGCCGGTCGCGTTCGACGCCGAACGAGCGTCCGGTTACCGGTACAGCCAGCGGGCCTACCTCGTCCAGATCCGACGGCGGGGCACGGGCTCGCTGCTCCTCGATCCGATCGCGCTCGAGGATCTGAGCGTCATCCAGGACGCGGTGGACGGGGTCGAATGGGTGCTGCACGCCGCCAGCCAGGACCTTCCGTGCCTGTCCGAGCTCGGTCTGCGGCCGAGTCTGCTGTTCGACACGGAGCTCGCCGGCCGGTTGCTGGGCTACGAACGGGTCGGGCTGGGGATGATGGTCGAACGGGTGCTGGGCCACGGGCTGGAGAAGGGCCATTCGGCCGCGGACTGGTCGACCCGCCCGCTTCCCGAGCCGTGGCTGCGCTACGCGGCGCTCGACGTCGAGCTGCTGGTGGAGTTGCGCGACGCGCTCGAGGCGGAGCTGATCGAACAAAACAAGATCAAATTTGCCCGGCAGGAGTTCGCCGCGATCGTCGCGGCCCCGCCACGCGAGCCACGGGCCGAGCCGTGGCGCCGGACGAGCGGGATCCACCGCGCCCGGTCCCGCCGCCAGCTCGCGGCGGTCCGGGCGATGTGGACCGCCCGGGACCGGCTCGCTCGTACCCGTGACGTCGCGCCGGGTCGCGTCCTCCCGGACAGCGCGATCATGGACGCCGTGCTGAACGCCCCCACCGACGCGGCCGCGCTGGTCCGGCTGCCCATCTTCTCCGGACCACGGATCCGCCGCACCGCGAACGTCTGGCTCGACGCCCTGCGTGGCGCCGCCGCGCTGCCCGAGGAAGAGCTGCCCGCCCCGGCCGGACCGGGCGGCGACGGTCTGCCGCCGCCCAACTGCTGGGCCGAGCGCGACCCGGTGGCCGCGTCGCGGCTGGCCCGGGTACGGGCCGCGCTGGCCGCCCTCGCCGCCGCCCACACGATGCCGGTGGAAAACCTCCTCGAGCCCGCGTTGTCCCGGCGGCTCGCCTGGTCCCCGCCGAATCCCCTGACGGACACGGCCGTCGCCGGGGCGCTGCGGGCCGGCGGGGCACGCCCCTGGCAGATCGAGCTGACGGCCGCTCCCCTGCTCACCGTCCTCGCCGAGCCGCCGACCGAACCAACCGAACCGACGGCACCGGCCGAACCGACAGCCGAGCCGGCGGGCTGACGGCCGGATCTGCGGGTCGTGGACCAGGGACGGACCGGCGCATCACGACATCGGCATCCCCGGGCACCTGGCATCCATGGCTCCGAGATGTCTACCGGCTGGTAACCGCTGCCGTAGGCTAGCCGTGCCGGCGGTATCCGCGCCGGTGCCGGCTGGCTGTCCGAGCCCTGGAACCGGGTTCCGGACAACAGCCGACGTTCGACGGCGACGAACCAGCGGTCGGTGGCGGCCGCGGGTCGGGAGGTCCCGTGTTCGGATCATCCAGAAACTTCGTACGCGACGTCGTGTTCGTCGACGGGGTCCGAACCCCGTTCGGGAAGGCCAAGGGCGTCTACGCCGAGACCCGTGCCGACGATCTGATCGTGCGGGTGGTCCGGGAGCTGCTGCGGCGCAATCCCTCCCTCCCCCCTGAGCGGATCGACGAGGTGGCGATCGCGGCCACCACCCAGATCGGCGATCAGGGCCTGACCATCGGCCGGGTCGCCGCCATCCTGTCCGGGTTGCCGGAAACGGTGCCGGGCTTCGCAATCGACCGGATGTGCGCAGGCGCCGTCACGGCGGTGACCACGACGGCCTCGTCGATCGCCGTCGGCGCCTACGACGTGGCCATGGCCGGCGGGGTGGAACACATGGGCCGCCACCCGATGGGCGAAAGCGCCGACATCAACCCCCGGTTCGTCGCCGAACGGCTCGTGGACACCTCCGCGCTGGTGATGGGCTCGACCGCCGAGAACCTGCACGACCGGTACCCCAAGATCACCAGGTCGCGGGCGGACGCCTTCGCTCTGGCCTCCCAGGAGAAGGTCGCCAAGGCGTACGCGAACGGTCAGATCCAGCCCGACCTCGTCCCGGTGGCTGCCCGGCACGTCGAGACGGGCTGGGAGTTCGTCACTGCCGACGAGCCGCCGCGACCGGACACCACGCAGGCGGGGCTCGCCGGGCTGCGCACGCCGTTCCGGCCGCACGGGCGGGTGACCGCGGGCAACTCCGCCGGGCTCAACGACGGCGCCACCGGCTGCCTGCTCGCCGCCGCCGAGGTGGCGGCCGAGCTGGGCCTGTCGGCGAAGATGAGCCTGGTGGGTTTCGCGTTCGCCGGAGTCCCCCCCGAGGTGATGGGCGTCGGGCCGATCCCGTCGACGGAGAAGGCGCTGGCCCGTACCGGCCTGACCATCGACGACATCGGCCTGTTCGAGCTGAACGAGGCCTTCGCCGTGCAGGTCCTGGCCTTCCTCGACCATTTCGGCATCGCCGAGGACGATCCCCGGGTCAACCCGTACGGCGGGGCCATCGCGTTCGGTCACCCGCTGGCGTCCAGCGGGGTGCGCCTGATGACCCAGCTCGCCCGGCAGTTCGCCGAGCATCCCGAGGTGCGCTACGGCATGACGGCGATGTGCGTGGGTCTCGGCATGGGCGCCACCACGATCTGGGCGAACCCGCACCACGCCGCGGCCGACTGAGCAGGCACGACCGAGCAGGAACGACGACCGACCCGGGACGACCCGTCCGACACGACCGGGCCCGCGGCGGACCCGAGGGGAGATCCATGACCATCGACGAGGTGACCCTGTCCTTGCCGGACGAGGTCGTAACGGCCGCCCACGCCCGTTACGCGCGGCTGCCCGGGGTGGCCGGGCCCGTCGCCCTGATCACCCTCGACAACGGTCATGACCACACCCGGCCGAACACCTTCGGCCCAGCCGGCCTGCGGTCCCTGCTCGCCGCCGTCGACGAGATCGAGGCGCACGACCCGCCGGTCGCCGCGATCGCCGTCACCGGCAAGCCGTTCATCTTCAGCGTGGGTGCGGACCTGTCCTTCCGCTCGTCGCTCACCGACCCGGAGCAGATCCGCCCATCGCTCGCGGCGCTCGGCCGCCTCGGGCACGAGGCCTTCGCCCGGGTGGGTGAGGGTCGCCTGGGTGACCGGAAGGTCCCGACCTTCGCCCTCGTCAACGGGGCGGCGCTGGGCGGCGGGCTGGAGCTGGCCCTGCACTGCGACTACCGGGCGCTGTCCGCCGGCATTCCCGCACTCGCCTTCCCAGAGGTCTTCCTCGGCCTCGTCCCGGGCTGGGGCGGCACCCAACTGCTGCCCAACCTCATCGGCGCCGAACGGGCGGTGTCCGTCATCATCGGCAACGCGCTCAGCCAGAACCGCATGCTGCGCGGCCGGCAGGCGTTCGAGCTGGGTCTCGGGGACGTGCTGCTGGAGCCGGCGGACTTCCTGGCGGAGGCGCTGCGCTGGGTGGGCCGGGTGCTGCGCGGCGAGGTCGACCCGGTGGCCGCCCGCGCGCCGGTCGAGCGGGGGGCGGCCTGGGCGGAGGCGATCGCACGGGGCCGGGCGCTCGCCGACGCGAAGCTGCACGGGGCCGCGCCGGCCGCCTACCGGGCGTTGGACCTCCTCGCGCTCGCCGAGACCGCCGACCGCGCCACCGGGTACGCGGCCGAGACCGAGGCCCTCGCCGATCTGTCCGTCAGCGACGAGCTCGCCGCCAGCCTGTACTCCTTCGACCTCGTGCAGAAGCGGGCGAAGCGGCCGGTGGGCGGGGCGGACCCGGCGCTGGCCCGGCCCGTGACGAAGGTCGGGGTGGTCGGCGCCGGCCTCATGGCAAGCCAGCTCGCCCTCGTGTTCGCGCACCGGCTCGAGGTGCCGGTGGTGCTCACCGACATCGACCAGGCCCGGCTCGACGCCGGGGTCGCGGGGGTCCACCAGGAGATCGACAACCTCCTGCTGCGCCACCGCATCACCCCCGACCAGGCGAACCGCTACAAGGCGAACGTCACCGGATCCCTGACCAAGGACGCCTTCGCGGACGTGGACCTCGTCATCGAGGCCGTCTTCGAGGACCTGGCCGTCAAGCGGACCGTGCTCGCGGAGCTCGAAGCCGTCGTAGCGCCCACGGCCGTGCTCCTGACGAACACCTCGGCGCTGTCGGTCACCGAGATGGCCGCTGGGCTCGATCATCCCGAACGGGTCGCCGGGCTGCACTTCTTCAATCCGGTGTCGGTCCTCCCCCTGGTCGAGGTGGTCCGCGCTGCCCGCAGCGACGACGCCACCATCGCGACGACGCTGGCCGTGGCGAAGAACCTGAAGAAGAACGCGGTCCTGGTCGCCGATGCCCCGGCGTTCGTCGTCAACCGGCTGCTGACCCGGTTCCTCGGGGAGGTGCTCGGCGCGACGGAGGGCGGTACGCCGCTCGAGGAGGCCGACCACGCCCTCGATCCGCTGGGGCTGCCGATGTCCCCGATGACCCTGCTCGCCCTCGTCGGGCCGCCGGTCGCCCTGCATGTCGCGGAGACGCTGCACGCGGCATTCCCGGACCGGTTCCGGCGGCCGGCGGCTCTCGCCCGGCTGGTCGAGGCGGGCCGGAGCGGCGTCTACACCACGGGCCCGGACGGCGTCCAGACCGTCGACCCGGACGCCGCCGCGCTCATCTCCACGCCGTCCCCGGCCGCCACCCCGCTGACCGGGGACGAGGTACGCGAGGCGGCGTTGCGGGCGCTCGCCGAGGAGATCCACCTGATGCTGACCGAGAAGATCGTCGCGGAGGCCGCCGACATCGACCTGTGCATGATCCTCGGCGCCGGCTGGCCGTTCCACCTCGGCGGCATCACGCCCTACCTGGACCGTACCGGCATCAGCGAGACCGTCACCGGGCAGCGATTCACCCCGCCAGGCGTCGCCACCCTGCGCTGACCCAATCCGAAATACCGGCACTCAGCACATGGGTGTCTCACCTCAGGCTGGCGAAGAGGGTCAGGCCGTGCGGACCGGTGGCTCGTCGTCGCTACCGCCACGCCGGCCATCGCCGGGGAAATCACCGAACGGGCCCGGCGGCTGAAGATCCGGGGGCAGCGACGGGTCCAAGGAGAACGGGGCGCCGGGCGCCAGCAGGCAGTAGCTTCCGGATTCCTTGCCCACCTGGTACGTCTCGTGACTCGCCGAGGCGCTGCCGCGCCGGACGTCGACCTGAACCTCCCGGACCGTCGGGGAACCCACGGACCGGTGGATCTGCACTCCCCGCACGGCGAACGAGGCGATACCGCCCTGGACATCGTCCAGAGCCCGCATGATGATGGCGAACTCGGACGCCGGGCGGCGTTCCTGGACCGATGGGCAGAGGCGGGCGTAAGCGGCCTCGTAGCGCGAGTCGCTGACCTCCGTCAGGTAGGCGCGGACGGCGTCGGCAGGGCCGTTGGCGGAGCGGAAGAACAGGAACAGGCCTGTCCCGCCCGCGCCGGCCAGGAGGGCGAGCACGAGGACGAGCGAAATCAGCCACCGGGCCCGGCTACGGCGGGGCGCCGGCGGCCCGCCCGGCCACCCGGGGCCGCCCCACGAGGTCGGCGGGACGGGTGGCGGCGGGGGCCACCAGGGTGGCCGTTGCGGGTCATGGTGCACCCCCACCCTCCTCCCACTTCCTCACATTCGCTCCTGCACCACATCATCAGTACACGACAGCCGAGCACCCCGCTGCCGCAGGGCGACACCGACGAGCGCCCAGACCAGGTCGGCGATCGTGGCGAGAAGCCGCGCCACCAGCGCGACCAGGGCCGCCGGCCCACTGGCGACCGCCGGGGCCAGCGCCAGTACCAGTACCGCCTCCCGCACCCCCGCCCCGGCGGGCAGCACCAGTACCAGGAATCCGGCGGTCCAGGCCAGGGCATAGGCCCCGAGGGAGAGCAGCAACAGCCGGCCGCCGCCGACCGCCGGATGCAGATCCCGGACGAGCAGCCAGGTCGCCACCCCGTAGCAGCAGAAGCTGAGCAGCAACCAGCCGGCTCCGGCGGCGACGGCCCGCGGGGGCAGCGGTTCGGTCAACGGTGGGCGGCGCAGCAGCCGGAACGCCAGCGCCAGCAGGCGGGACAGCACCGGCGGGCAGAGCACGACGACGAAGACGGGCACGACCGCCAGCGCCCACCAGTAGTCGGCGAGCGCCTGCGCGGAGACGAACGGCAGGGTGACCGCCGCGGCGAGCCCCCCGCTCGGCACCGCGAGCGCCAATACGACCAGGCTCGCCGAAGCCGCCTTCGACCGGGAGACGCCGTGGTCGCGGGAGAGCTCCATCTGCGCGAGCACCGGCCACACGCTGCCCGGGATGTACTTGCCGATCTGCCCGACGAAGAAGATCCGCACGGCGGCCCGCAGGGGAAGCGCGGCACCCAGCCCTCCCAGCAACGCCCGCCAGGACAGCACGGTGGTACCGACGGCAAGCACGGTGACCACACCCGAGGCCACCACGCCGCCCACGGTGAGCGAGCGGACGGACTCCTCGATCTCGTTCCACTGGCTGACCAGGGCGAGAACCAGCAGCCCGAGGGCCACCAAGAGCGCACCACGCATGGCCCACCAGCGTGGGCCGCGCCCAGCCCGGCGGCGGGAGGCGGCGCCCCGGCGCGCCGACACGGTGTGCTCACCCACCTGGTCAGCCTAGGACGGCGGTCGGGCCGCCATCGTGCCGGGCCCCGACACGATGGCGGATCCCGACACGGTGGCGGGTCCTCGCCCGCCGAACCCCGATGACCGGGCGATACCCGGGTGCGTTCGGGGTCAGAGCGCCCGAGTCAGGGCGCCGGGGATCAGCGCTGGTCGCCGATGGCCTCGCCGGCCCGCTCGCCCGCCGGGGCCGCTTCGCCGGGCGAGGCCGGGTCGTCCTCGATCGCCGGCTGGCGCTTCGCGACGGCCTCGACGACCTTGCGGGCGAGGTCCTGCGGGGCAAGCCCGACCTCGGCCATGACCTCGTCCCGCTTGCCGTGGTCGAGGAATCGCTGGGCGATGCCGAAGTCCCGCAGGGGCACGTCGACGTCGGCGTCGCGCAGCAACTGGGCCAGCGCAGCCCCGACCCCGCCGACCCGGCCGTTGTCCTCGACGGTGACGACGAGGTCGTGGGCGCGGGCAAGATCGATCAGTGCCGGGTCCAGTGGCTTGACCCACCGCGGGTCGACGACGGTGATGCCGATGCCCTGGCTCGCGACCCGCTCCGCGATCTCCAGGCAGGTCGCGGCCATCGCACCGATGGAGACCAGCAGCACCTCGCGGCGCTGGGCCACCTTCGGCGAACGGTAGAGCACGTCCACCCCGCCGACCGTGTCAATCGCCGGCACGTCCGCGGCGACCTTGCCCTTGGGGAAGCGCACGACGGTCGGGCCGTCGGTGTTACCCACGGCCTCGCGCAGTTCCGCCCGCAGGGTCGACGCGTCCCGCGGGGCGGCGATCGCGAGCCCCGGGACAACCTGCAGGAACGACAGGTCCCACATGCCGTTGTGCGACGCCCCGTCCTCCCCGGTGATACCGGCCCGGTCGAGCACGAACGTCACGGGCTGGCGGTGCAGGGCGACGTCCATCAGGACCTGGTCGAACGCGCGGTTGAGGAACGTGGCGTAGAGACACACGACGGGCTTGAGCCCACCCATCGCGAGCCCGGCGGCCGAGGTAACGGCGTGCTGCTCGGCGATACCGACGTCGAACACCCGGTCCGGGTAGGCCTTGGCGAAGGCGCCGAGACCGACCGGCTGGAGCATCGCGGCGGTCAGCGTGACGACGTCGGGCCGCTCGGAACCGATCTGCACGATCTCGCCCGAGAAGATGCTCGTCCAGCTGATGGTCTTCGACGTCGACACCGGCTTACCGGTCGCCGGGTCGATGATGCCGACGCCGTGGAAGTTGTCGGCGTCGTCCTGCTCCGCCGGCGGGTAGCCGAAGCCCTTGCGGGTCACGCAGTGGACGATGACGGGCCCGCCGAAGTCCCGAGCCCGGCGCAGGGCCGACTCGACCGCGACGACGTCGTGGCCGTCGACCGGGCCGACGTACTTCAGGCCGAGGTCCTCGAACATGCCCTGCGGCTGGACGACGTCCTTGATGCCCTTCTTGATGCCGTGCAGCGCGTCGAACAGCGGGGGGCCGACCAGCGGGGTGCGGCCGAGGACCTGCTTGACGACGTCGAGGACCTGCTCGTACTCGGGCGCCAGCCGCAGCGCGGCGAGGTGGTCGGCGAGGCCGCCGATCGTCGGTGCGTAGGACCGGCCGTTGTCGTTGACGACGATGACGACGGGCCGGTCGTCGGCGGCGATGTTGTTCAGCGCCTCCCAGCACATCCCGCCGGTCAGGGCACCGTCACCGACGACGGCGACGACGGCCCGGTCCTCACCACGCAGCGCGTAGGCACGCGACAGCCCGTCGGCGTAGGACAGGGCGGTCGAGGCGTGCGAGTTCTCGATGATGTCGTGCTCGGACTCGGCCCGGCTGGGGTAGCCGGAAAGGCCACCCCGCTGGCGCAGCCCAGAGAAATCGTCCGCCCGGCCGGTCAGAATCTTGTGCACATAGGACTGATGGCCGGTGTCCCAAAGGATGCGGTCGAATGGCGAATCAAACACACGATGTATTGCCAACGTCAGCTCAACAGCCCCCAGATTCGGCCCGAGGTGACCTCCCGTACGCGCGACTGCGTGAATGAGGAAATCACGGATCTCGGCCGCCAGGGTGCCGAGCTCCTCGTGGTCAAGGCGCTTGACGTCCTGCGGACTACTGATCGTAGACAGAAGCGACACGGCGTGAACTCCCTCTCCCGAAAGGGGATCGGTCCGGGTCCGGCAAAGTCTACGCAGCCCGCCTGGTCCCTTGCAGACGGGCACCCGACATGTGAGTTCCTCGTAGACCGTCAGGCAATAGGCCTGATCGCGGTAGAATCCACCTCCCCGGTTGTCCACTATTGGTCCGGATCCGAGTACGCGGATGCACACACTCTGTCGGCGTGGCGCGCGGGCGACACGCCGGGACGACCAGGTCGTGCCAGAAGCGGCCGGAAGTGGAGTCCACGCCGTTCCGGCGACACTTCTGGTACCGGCGCAATCACACCAGGTTCGGACTCCGGTCCGCGCCTCGCGGCTCGAGCAGCGCCACACACTCGACGTGGGCGGTCATCGGGAACAGGTCGAAGGCGCGCAACGCGACGAGGTCGTAGCCCACGGCTGCCGCGGCGGCGAGGTCCCGACCCAATGCGACGGGATCGCAGGCGACGTAGGCGACCGCGCGGAGGCGATGGGCGAGCAGCGCGGCCACCACCGCCGGGCCCGCCCCGGTGCGCGGCGGGTCGAGCACCGCGAGATCGACACGGCCGGCCGGCCCGCCCGTACCGAGCACCCCGCGGATGGTAGCCGGTGTCACCCGCAACGCCCGCAGCGAGACCCATGGCAGATCGGCGAGGTTGTTCGCCGCGGCCGCGACCGACGCGGCGTCGGACTCCAGTGCGATGACGCGGCCAGCGGCGCCGACATCCTCCGCGAGGAACGCCGCGAACAGGCCCGTCCCGGCATACAGGTCGAGCGCGGTCTCCCCAGCTCGGGGACGCAGGGCCCCGCGGACCGCGTCCACCAGCACGCCGGGAGCCGCCGGATGGACCTGCCAGAACACCTCCGGCCCGAGCCGGAACCTCCGCTCCCCCACCACCTCGACGACCTCCCCGGGGACTCCGGCCTCCCCGGTCCCGGCGCGCCCGTCGTCGACGACCGTCCCGGCGCCGGCGGGATGCACCGCCACGGCCACCTGCCCGGTCGCCGGGCTGGCCGCGACCTCGACGGCGTCGGCCCCGGGGAACCGCCGGCCGGCGAGCGCCGCGAGGACGAGGGGGTGGGCAATGCGGCAGTCCGGCGTCGCCACCACCTCGTGCGAGCGGCTCGCCCGCAGCCCGACCTCGCCGCCGGCCGTCACCGCGAAGCGCATCCGAGTCCGCCACGCCAGTCCGTCGTCGACGCCACCGGACCGGTCGGATCCGGTCAGCCGCTCCGGGCCGCTGACGGGCACCGCCTCGACCAGCACCTCCAGCGCCGGCTCGGCGCCGGGTCCGGCCTCGGCCGCCGTCCCGAGGCCGGACCCGGCGTGCGCGAGGCTGACCCGGGCGTCGAGGCCACCGAACCGCCGAAGGGCGTCGGCCACGACCTCGGCCTTGCCGCGCCGCTGCGCCGCGAGGCCGGCATGCTGCCAGTCGCACCCCCCGCACAACCCTGGGCCGGCGTGCGGGCAGGGCGCGACCACTCGGTCCGGCGAGGGCGTCAGGACGGCGACCACGTCCGCCCGCCAGTACCGCTCGTGGGAGGCGTCGGTAACTCGGGCACGGACCCGTTCGCCGGGCAGGGCATGGCGGACGAACACCACCCGACCGCCCGAGCGGGCGACGCAGAAGCCGCCGTGGGCCACCGGCCCAACGTCGAGGTCGAGCAGCGAGCCGACCGCGATCCCCGGGGCGCGGGCCTGCCGTGCGGTATCCCCGGAGACGCGCGATCGCGCGGGCCGGCGCTGTCGACTCACCGCTTCCGCTCCGACGGGCCGGGAAGCGTGGCCCGGCCCTGTCGCACCGCGCCCGCCCCGGTCCGCTCGAGCCGCTGCTCGGCCAGCCTGGACGAGGCGAGCTGCCAGGGCACGCTGGTGACCATGACGCCGGGCTGGAAGAGAAGCCGGGCCTTGAGCCGCAGCGCGCTCTGATTGTGCAGGAGATGCTCCCACCAGTGACCGACGACGTACTCGGGGACGTAGACGGCGACGACGTCCCGTGGGCTCTCCCGCCTGATCCGGGCAACGTAGTCCAGCACCGGGCGGGTCACCTCCCGGTAGGGGGAGGCCAGCACCACGAGATCGACGGTGATCCCCCGCTCCGCCCACGCCTTGCGGAGCCGATCGGCCTCCGCCTGGTCGACGGCGACCGTGACCGCGACGAGGCTGTGTGGCCGCGACGCCTTGGCGTAGGCCAGGGCCCGCAGCGTCGGGGCATGGATCTTACTGACGAGGACGACGGCGTGGATCCGGGAGGGCAGGGTCGGCGGCCCGGGTTCCGGGGTGAGTTCGACCGCGACCCGGTCGTAGTGAGCCCTGATCCCCCGCATCCCGAGAAAGATGATCGGGATAGCCAGACAGACGATCCAGGCACCGTGGGTGAACTTCGTGACCAGCACGAGGATCAGCACGGTGCCGGTGAGACAGGCGCCGAAGAAGCTGATCGCCTGAGACCGGCGGATCCGCCGACGGGCGGCCGGATCGGACGCAGCCGGGTCGTCCGAGCGCAGGATGCGCGCCCAGTGCCGCACCATCCCGGTCTGGCTGAGGGTGAACGAGATGAAGACCCCGAGGATGTAGAGCTGGATCAGGGCGGTGACCTGCGCGTCGAACACGACGATCAGCAGGATCGCGAAGCCGGCGAGCAGCACGATCCCGTTGGAGTAGGCCAGTCGGTCGCCGCGGGTGTATAGCTGACGCGGCAGGTAGCCGTCGCGGGCAAGGATCGAACCCAGCACCGGGAAGCCGTTGAAGGCGGTGTTCGCCGCCAGCATCAGGATGAGAGCGGTGACGACGGCGATGTAGCCGAAGCCGGGCGATCCGTCCCCGAAGACGGCGGCGGCGACCTGGGCGATCACGGTCGGCTGCTCACCACTGGCGCCGATCAGGTCCCCGGTGTGCTCGGCGACATGCACGTCGGAGATCAGAGCCAGCGCGGTGACGCCGCCGAACATCGTGACTGCGATGAACCCCAGCATCAGCAGGGTGGTCGCGGCGTTGCGGCTCTTGGGCTTCCGGAACGCGGGCACCCCGTTGCTGATCGCCTCGACCCCGGTGAGCGCCGTGCATCCCGAGGCGAACGCCCGCAGCACCAGGAACACCAGGGCGAATCCCGCGTAGTCGTGTTCGGCGACCACCTGGTATCCGGCGCTCTCGGCCCGCGGCGGATGACCGACGGCCGCCTGGACCAGCCCGGTGACGATCATTACGAAGATGCCGAGCACGAAGCCGTAGGTCGGGATGGCGAACGCCGTGCCGGACTCGCGCACCCCACGCAGGTTCATTATCGTCAGTAGGATCACGATGACGACCGCGAGGAGCACCTTGTGCGCGGCGAGCCCGGTGACGGCCGACGTCAGGTTCGCGACACCGGCCGACACCGACACCGCGACCGTGAGGACGTAGTCAACCAGCAGGGAACTGGCCACCAGCAGGCCGGCCCGCGGGCCCAGGTTGACCGAGACGACCTCGTAGTCGCCGCCGCCGCTCGGGTAGGCGTGCACGTTCTGCCGGTAGGACGCCACCACCGTCAGCATCAGGATGGCGACGGCTCCAGCAAGCCAGGGCGAGTAGTGGTAGAAGGCCAGCCCGCCGAGTGACAGGACAAGCAGGATCTCCTCGGTCGCGTACGACACCGAGGAAAGGGCATCGCTCGCGAAGACGGGCAAGGCGATCCGTTTGGGGAGCAGTGTCTCCCCAAGCCGGTCGCTCCCGATCGGTCGACCGACGAAACCGCGCTTGAGGCGATCCGTGAGCGCCACGCGGCGATGTTACCGACGCCAGCCACGCAGTTCAGCATCAGTGTGGCGTGGCACACAGATGCTCCGTATCCGGAGATCCGGCCACGTGACCTGCGCCGGTCAGGCCGGATCGGACTACCCTGAACCCTTGTGCATGTCGTGATCCTCGGCTGCGGCCGAGTCGGCTCCGCGCTTGCCCGCAGCGTCGAACGGTTCGGCCACTCAGTAGCGATCATCGACCAGAACCCCGCCGCGTTCGGGCGGCTACCGCGCGATTTCACCGGTTTGCGGGTCACCGGGATAGGCTTCGACCGCGACACCCTCATCGAGGCGGGCATCGAGCGGGCCGCCGCGTTCGCCGCCGTCTCCAGCGGGGACAACTCAAACATCATCGCCGCCCGGGTGGCCCGCGAGATGTTCGGGGTCGAGCGGGTCGTCGCGCGGATCTACGATCCCGGCCGGGCCGAGGTCTACGAGCGGCTCGGTATCCCCACCGTCGCCACGGTGCGCTGGACCCGGGACCAGATCCTCGGCCGGCTCCTGCCCGACGCTGTCACGCCGCAGTGGTCCGATCCGTCGGGCTCGGTGCTGCTGGCCGCGATCCCACCAGGACCCGCCTGGGTGGGCCGCCGGATCCGGGAGCTGGAGGAGTCCGCCGGGGTACGGGTGGTCTGCGTGACCCGGTTCGGCGAGGGTGTCCTGCCCGACGCCCGCACCCTCGTCCAGGACGGTGACGTCGTGCACGTGGCCGTGACGAAGGCGCACGCATCCGAGGCGGACACGGTGCTGCGCACCGGGCCGGACGGCGAGGGCTCCGGGTAGCTCCGGGCAGATCCAGGCAGACGATGCCGCGCGAGGAGGAGAAGCGATGAGCGTGCGCCGGGTGGTGATCGCGGGAGCGGGCAAGGTCGGCCGGTCCATCGCCGCCGAACTGCTGGAGAACGGCTCCGAGGTGCTCATCATCGAGCGGGATCCGCAGAAGATCCGGACCGACGCGCTACCGGAGGCCCGGTGGCTGCTCGCGGACGCCTGCGAGCTGTCCCAGCTCGACGCGGCCGGGCTGAACGAGTACACCGTCCTGGTGGCCGCCACCGGGGACGACAAGGTGAACCTCGTCGTCTCGCTGCTCGCGAAGACCGAGTTCGGCGTGCCCCGGGTCGTGGCGCGGGTCAACCATCCCAAGAACGAATGGCTGTTCACCGAGTCGTGGGGGGTGGATGTGGCGGTGTCCGCGCCGCGCCTGCTCACGGCTCTGGTCGAGGAGGCCGTCAGCGTCGGCGACCTCGTCCAGCTGATGCGGTTCCGGCAGAGCGATGCATCCCTCGTCGAGCTGACGCTGGCCGAGAACGCGCCGGTGATCGGCCAGCGGCTCAGCGAGATCGCCCTGCCGGCGGACAGCGCCCTGGTGGTGATCCTGCGTGGCGGACGGGCGGTCATTCCCTCGCCCGACGCCACCCTGGAAGACGGCGACGAGGTTCTCGCGGTCACGACGAACGCCGAGGCCGAGGAGAAGCTCGCCGTGCTGCTCGGTCAAGCGCCGGCAGGCGCGGGCACGCCGGGCTGACGCGCGACAGGCTGGCGATGCGGAGGCGGTCAGCCGGCAGGCCGCCGCTCTCCGCGCGGGGGCTCGCCGCGCGGGGCGTCCCCGGCCAGCACCTCGCCGTCCAGCACCTCGCCGTCCACGACCGTCGGGTCGGTGGCGGCGGTGGCGGCGGGGGGCAGCGGTGCGATCCGGCGGACGATGGCGAAGCTGGCCAACACCGCGACACCGAACAGCGGAAGTCCCAGGGCGATGTTGGCCGCGGCCAGCCAGCCGGGCTCGTCGGCGAGGTAGAGCACCCCCTGCACGACGAACCGCACACCGAACACGGCGATCCAGACGACCGTCACCCACACCGCGGCCCGCCGCTGGCGGGGCACCCGCTGCCAGTTCGCATAGCGGCTGTCCAGACCGGCCATGAGATACCCCGCCACCGGCCGGCGCAGGACGATCGACAGCAGGGCCACCACCCCCCAGAGCGCGTTCTTCGCGATGCTGGGCAGGAAGAACCCCTTCGCGTTCCCGGTGCGAGAGGCCACGAATGCAGCGATCGCCACGGCGAACAACCCCGAAAAGGTCTGCTGGGTCGGCTCACGGCGCACGATGCGCAGCACCAACAGAGCGGCCGCCGTGGCAATGGCGACCGCAATGCCGGCGGTCAGTCCGGCCTCGGCGTTCACCGTCACAAACGCCACGGTGGGCACGGAGCTGTCAATGATCCCCCGTGGGCCGCCGATGGCCTCGGACATCGTCATCGGAGGCGTGTCGGGAGATGGCGTACGTGGCATGTCTGGTTAAGATCCCGTCGGGTTGGGCGGACCCGCCGACCTAGGCGCTCGCCGACGGAACGGGGAGTAGTTCGTAACGCGGGTTGAAGATGATCGGACGGTTCTCCTGCACGGTAACGCGCCCGGAAGCCTTGACCGACGCGCCAGCCCGCAGGCCCGGGATGTCCCGGCGGCCGAGGAAGACCAACGTGACGGTGCCGCTGCCGTCGTAGATGTCGACCTCCAGGGTCGGTGCACCCGAACGCGCACGTACCGTCACGGCCTGGATAGTACCCGCGACGCAGATCTCGTCCCGGTCACGACAGCCGCTCATCGGGGCGGCGCCCGCCGACGCCGAGGCCGCCTGGAGGTCCTCGGCGTCGAGCTCGCTCGTCCCTGCTGTCAGTCTGTGGAGCTTGCGCCCCAACCAGCCGCGTGACTCGCCCACGGCTCCTCCGATCCGGCTCGTCGGCGACTCGGCGCAAGCAACTGCTGCTCGAGCACGTCCAACACGTTCAACACGTCCAATGCAACGCATGACCGGCGCTCACTGTGCCCGCCCCGCATGGCGCCTTCGGCGCAATGCGGGGACCCCGGGCACAGGGCGGTCAGCGGATCTCGGCTATACGCGCACCGCGCACGGGCATCTCGGGCCGTCCGCTGGTCGCCGAGGCGACCGGTCCGCCGGAACCAGCGGGGTGATCGGGGTGATCAGTGATCTCTTTCGGCAGCCTCAGGGGCAACGGATCCCGCACCGGCATCGCGCCGTCACCACGAGAAATGATCAGATTGCGCAACGCGGCGTCCAGGAGGGGGCCGGCCGCCGGATCCTGTCCGGCCGCGCCGGTCACCACCGCCCGCAGGAACCAGCGCGGACCGTCCACACCGATCATCCGACCCGGCACGGTCTCGCCCGGTCGCCCGGTCGGCAACCTCATCCGCAGTTCGGGGCCGTAGCGACCGTCTGCCTCCGACCCACCGCCCCCCTGAATGGTCTCCAGAATCTCGGCCCGTACCTCGTCCCAGAGGCCCCGGCTCTTCGGCGCCGCGAAGACGGAGAGCTCCATCGCGCTGCGTCCGTCGGTCACCAGCACCGTCAGCGGCTTGCCGGTCGACTCCTCGACCTGGAACTGCACCTGCATGCCGTCGAGCGCCGGAATCCGCAACGACCCGAGATCGAGGCGATGCACGTCGTCATCAGGTGCCTGCGCGATGTCGTAGGGACCGTCGGGCTCCGACGAGCCCCGCGAGGTG
>NZ_CDWRCL010000040.1:0-23090 GCF_977927575.1 Frankia sp. CcCS3 | reverse complement strand
GCTTAACTTCGAAGAGCCGGGAAAGACCGGTTCCCCGAACCTGCGGATTGACCCACGAAAGGGATAACACTCACTCCCGCGCCGGCGGCCGACGATGGCGCACCGTGGCACTTTCTTGGCACCGGGATGGCGGGAGGCTGCACTCAGGAGTCGAAATGAAATAACTTGCGCGTTTCGAACCCTCCACAGGCCTGTGACCTGCGATGATGCTCTCGATCACGTATTTGTTACTTCATTACGTCCCCTCAGTCCTCCTCTGCGACTTTCAGCATCTGCTCCGGAAACCCGGTGCGTTCCGCCACATGCTCGACGGAGTATCCCTGTCGTACCAGGTCACGAGCCTGTTCCAGGGTCCAGCCTCGACCGGGGTCGACCCGGCGGACAACCACCTCACTCGCCTGGCGCCGTTCCTGGGGCCAGCTGAGTCGTGCACGGCGTGCCAAGGGTCGACCTCCGAGATTTGAGAGGACTTTGATGTTACGCCACCAAGGATAGGCCATATTGACGCCGGCCTGCCCGTTGAACTCCACGATAGCGGGTGCCGACCAGTTAATGCAGACCCGCGCCGGAAGACAGCGCATCACGCGAAGACCCTGGCCCGAACAGGCGACACGGCAAGAGGTACGAGAGTCCTTGATCCTCGACTGGCCGGATCCATCGGTGACCGGGAAGACCTTCCGCGAGAGCGGTTCAGCCGAGAACGGCACCGACGCATCTCGCCGGGCGACTTCCCGCAAGGCATGGCTATGGATGGCCAACTGGGTCGTCGATGCATAGCGGGTCCACCCCGATGCGACGGGTCACCTCGGTGAACGTATAACGGCGGATCCCGGCCCCGCCATGGCCGGCGGCCGTGCCCGTTTATCGGCTCCGGGTGAGGCCACGACCCACGGCTTCCGCCGGGGTCGAACGCGCGCCCGACGGCTGGGCGGCGGCCCCGGATGCTTCCGTGGTCCTGGTCGAGCGGCCGTGCTCACGCAGCATCGCCCGCCACTGCTGCGGGGAGTGACTCGCCGGCCGGGTGGTCGCCAGAAAATCCTCGAGAACCGCCCGGAAGCGTTCGGGGTCAGTGTGATGGGGGAAATGCCCGGCACCGGCGAAGATCTCCAGGCGGCTCCCCGGCATCGCCTCGTGCGCCATCCACGCGTGCTCAGCCGGGATGACGGCATCCCGGTCACCCCAGACGATCAGCGAGGGCATCCCAGCGGCGAGGTAGCACCGGTCCAGCATCGTGATGGACTGCCCATGCCCGTCCACCGCCGACCGTAGCGTGCGCAGGAACGCCGCCCGCGCGGTGGGTACGCCCAGCGAGTCGAAGACGTTCAGGAGATCGTCGGCGTCCCGCCCGAGATCGGTGTGCAGCAGGCGCAGCGCGTGCATTCCGGCCCAGCCGGCGACCCGCACCGGCGGCATGCCGATCAGGGACAGCAGCGCCCCGGCTCCGGGCACGGCCGCCGCCCGCAGCGCGGGATGCAGGTGTGGCCCGACCCCGCCGGTGGCGACCAGCACCAACCGCTCGCAGCGCTCCGGGAACTGGTAGGCGAACTGCATGGCCACCCCGCCGCCCAGCGAGTGCCCGACGACCGTGGCGCGCTCGATCCCGAGGATGGTGAGCAGGTCACGCATCCCGCACGCGTAGCCGGCCACCGAGTAGTCACCGCGCGGTTTGTCCGACTCCCCGTGTCCCAGCAGGTCGGGGGCGATGACGGTGTGCCGGCGGGCCAACTCCGGGATGATCGAGGCCCAGGTGCGCGCGTTGTCCCCGATGCCGTGGATGAGCAGCAGAACCGGGCCGCGCCCGGCCCGCAGATAGCACCGCCGGTACCCGTGGACCGTGACGAAGCGGGAGGTCAGCGGGCTCACCCGGGGCACGCCGTAGGCACGGCCGCCTTCGGTGCTCGTCATCCCGTCTGCCGATGCCACGACCGAGGCTGGATTCTTCCTCACTCGCCGCCACCCACCCGCCCCGGACCGGCGATCACCCCGGCTCGAAGCACACCATCCTACTTCCACGGCCTACCCCGGGAGCCGGCCCGGGACTCGTACCCGGCTCCCCGCGCCCGACCACTCCGACCTGGCGGCCAGAACCTGGTGGCCAGAACTCGGTTCCACCCCGGTGGTCAGACCTGGTGGTCAGAACTCGATGTTGCTCATCACGTGCTTGATCCTGGTGTAGTCCTCCAGGCCGTAGACCGACAGATCCTTGCCGTACCCGCTCTTCTTGAACCCACCGTGCGGCATCTCCGCCACCAGCCGGATGTGCGTGTTGATCCATACGCAGCCGAAGTCCAGCCGGCGGGCGACCCGCAGGGCCCGGCCGTGATCGCGGGTCCAGACGCTGGAGGCCAGGCCGTACTCGACCCCGTTGGCCCAGACGACCGCGGTGTCCTCCGAGTCAAACCGCTGCACCGTGATGACCGGGCCGAACACCTCGGACTGGATAAGCTCGTCGTCCTGGCGCAGACCCGAGATGACCGTGGCCGGGTAGAAGTAGCCCGCCCGGTCCAGCGGAGCACCGCCGGCGAGCACCTCGGTATGTTCAGGTGCCCGCTCCACGAAACCGCTCACCCGGGCCAGTTGGCCCGCGTTATTGAGGGGCCCGTAGTCGACGTCGGGCTCCTCCGGCGATCCGGTCGCCGTCTTCCCGGCCGCCTCGGCCAGGGCGGCGGCGAGGTCGTCGTGGACGCCCGGCGCGGCCAGCACCCTGGTCGCTGCCGTGCAGTCCTGGCCGGCGTTGAAGTACGCGGCCTCGGCGATCTGCCGCGCCACCACCGCCGGATCCACGTCGTCGAAGACAATGACCGGCGCCTTGCCCCCGAGTTCGAGGTGCACCCTCTTCAAGGAGTCCGCCGCGGCCCGGGCGATCTCCATCCCGGCCCGCACGCTGCCGGTCACCGAGACCATCGCCGGGCCCGGATGGGCCACCAGCGCGCGTCCGGTGTCACGATCGCCGCACACCACGTTGAGCACGCCGGGCGGGAGGAACTCCGCGGCGATCTCGGCGAGCAGCAGACTGGAGGCCGGGGTGGTGTCGGAGGGCTTGAGCACGACGGTGTTGCCCGCCGCGATCGCCGGCGCGACCTTCCAGACCGCCATCATCAGCGGGTAGTTCCAGGGCGTGACCTGGGCGCAGACCCCGATGGGCTCGCGGCGGACGCAACTGGTGTGCCCCGCCAGGTACTCGCCGGCCGACCGGCCCTCGAGCAGCCGCGCGGCCCCGGCGAAGAACCGGATCTGGTCGGCGGACGGCCCGACCTCCTCGTCCACGGTAAGCCGCAGCGGTTTGCCGGTGTTCGCGCTCTCCACCGCCGCGACCTCGTCGGCCCGGTCCTCCAGCGCGTCGGCCACCCGCAGCAGTGCCCGGGACCGCTGCGCGGGCGTGGTGTCCCGCCAGCCCTCGAACGCCGCGCTCGCGGCCCGCACGGCTGCGTCGACGTCGGCCGGCCCCGACCGGGGTGCCTGCGCCAGCAGGTCCGCCGTCGACGGGTTCAGGATGGGCATTGTCTCGCCATCGACGGCCGGGGTGGAGACGCCACCAATGAGATTGGCGAAGATCGCATCCATGTCTCTAGTCCCTCCTGGGGGATCGGGCCGGCTCAGCCAACGAGGTCCCGGGCCATCTGGTCGAGGCTGTCGAGGTAACGGTCGACGTCGGCGTCGGTGTGCTGCACCGACAACGTCCATTCCTCCTCGCGCCCGGGCGCCATGAGGACGTTGCGGTTGGCGTTGTAGAGCCAGGCCAGTTCGGGCAACTCGGCGTTCTGGTGCGCCATGAACGAGGTGTAGTCACGGATCGGCGCGTCGGTGAAGTGCACGCATCCCTTCGAGCTGATGCCGACGGTGTAGCCGGGAATGCCGTGGCGGGCCAGGATCTCGTCGCAGCCGGCGGTCAACCGGCCACCCAGCCGGTCGAGGTGGGTGTAGGCGTCGGGGGTGAGCACCTCGAACAGGCTCGCCCGGGCGGCGGCCATGGTCAGCGGGTTGCCGTTGTACGTGCCGACCTGTTTCACCCGGTCCGAGGCCACGACCTCCATCAGTTCCGCCGTCGCGCCGATCGCCCCGGACGGCAGCCCGCCACCGAGCGCCTTGGCCAGGGTCACCATGTCCGGGCGCACGCCGAACCTCTCGGTGGCCCCACCGGCCGCGACACACAGCCCCGTCTTGACCTCGTCGAAGATCAGGATGACCCCGTACCGGGAGGTGATCTCCCGGACCGCCGCCAGGTAACCGGGCTCCGGCAGGACGACGCCGAGGTTCATCATCGCCGCCTCCATGATCACACAGGCGGGCAGGCGTCCCTCAGCGGCGAGCGCGGCGATCCGCCGCTCCATCGCCGGAGCGTCGTTGAAGGGGACCGGCACCGTGAGGTCGACGACTACCCGGGGGATCCCGGCACCGTAACCCAGCGAGTTCATATGCTCGGCCGGACCGATGTCGTCGTACGGGGTCCCGATCGACACCATCACGTAATCGTGGTGCCCGTGGTACGAACCGAAGATCTTGACGATCGTGTCGCGGCCGGTGACACCGCGGGCGATGCGGATCGCGTCCATCGTCGCCTCGGAGCCGGAGTTGACGTAGCGCCACTGCGGCAGCCCGAAGCGGCAGGCCAACTCCTCGCTGACCACCACGGAGTCCTCGGTGGGCATCGCGAAGTGCGTACCGAGCGCCACCCGCTCGGTCACGGCCCGCACGATCGCCGGGTGGGCGTGCCCCTGCACCATCGAACCGAACCCGTTGTGGAAGTCGGCGTACTCGTTGCCGTCGACGTCCCAGACCTTCGGCCCGAGACCGCGGGTGAGGTAGATCGGCCAGGGATCACGTACCTGGTAGGACGACGGCACCCCGGAGGTCATCGACCGCACCGCCCGCGCATGCAGCGCCTCCGAGCCCCGGGTGCGGGCGTTGAGGCGGGCGAACTCGCGCGCGGCCAGCTCCGCGGCTCTGGCCTGCGGCACGGCCCGGGTCACACCGCTCCCGGAAGCGATCACATTCGACACCATCCACGCATCCTTTCCACCGATCAGCCACTGAAAGAGTAGCCTGATCGGCAGCTTTACGATTGAATCCGTCGAAGATTGCGTGGATAAAGCTCGCTTCCCAGTTCACTCATCGACGGCCATACGATGGCAGCAGGGACAGGCCAGCGTGAACGGGCGTGGGGAACCGCCACGGAGGACCGAGGAGGACGCCGGGTGCAGTCGCGACGGTCGCCCGGCCAGCGACTCAGCTCCGGCACCCTGCTGGACGATGTCAACAAAGCCATCATCGAGCAACTGCAGCAGGACGGCCGGCGGTCCTATGCGGCCATGGCGGCGGCGGTCGGGCTCTCCGAGGCGGCCGTGCGCCAACGGGTACAGCGTCTGCTCGACGCCGGCATCATGCAGATCGTCGCCGTCACCGACCCGCTCCGGGTGGGCTTCCACCGGGAAGCGATGATCGGGGTACGGGTCACCGGGGACACCCGCGTCGTCGCCGACACGATTGCCGCGCTGCCCGAGGTCGATTACGTCGTCCTGACGGCCGGATCCTTCGATCTCATCGTGGAGATCGTCGCCGAGAACGACGAGCACCTGCTCGAACTGATCAACGAGCAGATCCGCGCCCTGCCACAGGTCCTCGCCACCGAGACGTTCGTCTACCTGCGGCTGGTCAAGCAGACCTACACGTGGGGAGCACGCTGAAACGTCCGGGTGCCGACAGCGCGGGCCGCCAGGCCGGAGGGGAAGCCGGGCCGGGTCGAACATCGATAGGGCGCAGGACCTGCCGACGGGCTGCCGGGTGCGGCGACGCGGGCGGGTATGCGGTTCGGGGGTGTCACCGTTTGTACCGCCGATGGGAACAACCAAGCGGCCACAACAAGAGTCCAACATGCGCAACGAACTTCAAATACCTTGGCCCGGACACACGATGGGGTGAACATGGCGCTGGTCCACCATGACCCGCAGGACGGCATTATGGTTACCCGGATCGGGCAGGCGGAGATAACGGTGCGTCCCGAGCCACCGGCGAGCGCCGGGAAGGCTCCGGTCATCCTGCTCCGGTTGGATGCGCCCATGCTCGACACCCTTGCCGCGGCCTACCTGGATCCGGACGAGGCCCGCCGGCTGGCCCAATCGCTGGTGCGGGCGGCCGAGGCGGTGCGTCCGGCGAGCCCGTGGCGAACCCCGGGAACCACCCCCCGCTGATCCCGGGACGGGCCGCCGCGGGAGAACCCGCCGCCGATGGCCGCCAGGCCGGGGGCGGGTCCCAGGCCGCCACCGTGTGTCCCGGGCGTGGACGACCGCCGATCCGGGCCCGCGCCGCCGGGTGTCGCGCCGCCGGGTGTCGGCGCGCATCCCGGCCGGGCGCCCGGGTCGCCGACCGGGGGAAGGACCGGGCGGATTCCGATGAAAACGGCTCGTGATAATGATGCTCGTGATAATGATGCCTGCATAGGAGTCGAAATGAAATAACTTGCGCGTTTCGAACCCTCCACAGGCCTGTGACCTGCGATGATGCTCTCGATCACGTATTTGTTACTTCATTACGTCCCCATAAATGCGAAAGCACCCTCGGAAAAAAATTCCGAGGGTGCTTTCGACTGGTAGCGGGGACAGGATTTGAACCTGTGACCTCTGGGTTATGAGCCCAGCGAGCTACCGAGCTGCTCCACCCCGCGTCGGTGTGCCTTCACTATACAGGGCCGCCATCGGTAGCTGTCAAACCGATGGCGGCCCCAATGTGGGACTTTCGGGACTAGCCGGGTGCCGGGGCGGCCCGGGCCCCCGGTGGACCGGGAGCGTCGCCGCCGGCCACGGTCGCCGAAGGGGACGGAGCCGGTGGCTTGGCGGCCGGTGACGCGGGGACCGGTGACGCGGCTACCGATGCACCGGATGATGCCGTGGCAGCGGGTGGCGTCGCCGCCGGACTCGACAGAGTACACAGGCGACCCAGCGCATCAGCCAGCTCGCTCTGGGCCTTCCCGTAGGCGGTGAAGTCCGGCGGGCTCTTGCCCAGGGCGTCCTGCCCCGCCTGGTAGGCGCGGTCAGCGTCGCCCACGGCGTCCTGCAGCGCGGTCTGCCCCGGCGGCGGGACGCCTGTCCCGCCCTGCCCTGATCTGGGGGCCGGCGTGCTGTCCTGACCGGTGTCCGTGGTCGTGGCCCCGGTTCCGGCCCCGGCCGCCGCGGCACCGGCGCCGGCGCCGAAGACCTTCTCCAAGGCCTCACCCAGCGAGGTACCGAAACCGATGCGGTCGCCGAAGGCCGTGGCGACCCCCTGCAGGGTCGGGTAGCCGGTGCTTCCCCTGGCCTGGACGTAGTAGGGCTCGACGTAGAGCAGCCCGCCGGCCACGGGCAGGGTCAGCAGGTTGCCCTCGATCGTGGTCGCTCCCCCGCTGCGCCATAGTGACAGCTGTTTGGCCACGTCGCCGTTGCCCTCGATGGCGTTCTGCACCTGGACCGGACCGTTGATCGTGTTCCCCGCCGGCAGTTTGAGCAGAGTGAACCGGCCGTAGTTGGCGGGGTCACTGGACACCGCCATGTACGCCGCGAGCTTCGAGGACCGGGCGGAGATCAACGGTGAGGTGAGGTTGTAGGACGGGCCCTTGCGCCCGGGAAGCTGGCTGTAGACGTAGAACGGCGGCTGGGGTTGCCCGCTTCCATCCGGCGAGTCGGACACATCCCAGAAGTCCTCCTGGGAGTAGAAGTCCCGCGGGTTGGAGATGTGGTACTGCCCGATCAGATCACGCTGGACCTTGAACAGGTCCTCCGGATAACGCAGGTGTGCCCGGAGGGACGGTGGGATGTCACTCTTCGGCTTCACCGTGTCCGGGAACGCCCTCATCCAGGTCCGTAGCACCGGGTCGGACTCATCCCAGGCGTAGAGGGTGACGGTGCCGTTGTAGGCGTCCACCGTCGCCTTCACCGAGTTACGGATGTAGTTGACCTGGTTCGAGGCCTGCCGGGTGCGGTTGCCGCTCTGGGTGGTCACCGAGTCGGCGGTCACGTCACCCAGAGTGCGCCGGGCGGAGTAGGGATAGCCGTCAGAGGTTGTGTAACCATCGAGAATCCAGGTGATCCGGCCGTTGACGATCGCCGGGTACGGGTCTCCGTCGAGGGTGAGCCAGGGCGCTGCCTTGCTGACCCGGTCCCGCGGGTTTCGCTCGTACAGGATCCGGGAGTTCTTCGTGATGTCGCCGGAGAGCAGGATGTTCTTCTCCCCGAACCGCAGCGCGAACAGCGCCCGACGGAAGGTCGAGCCGATCGAGACCCCACCGTCGCCCTGGTAGGTCGTGGTGACCTGGGTTTCTCCCGGCCCCGGCCCGTCGATCTCCATCTGCCTGGTGCCGACGATGGAATACGACGGCGACATCTCCCCGAAGTAGACCCGGTTCTCCTTGATACCGAAGGTACCGTCCTGCGGGAAACCGCTCACGCCGTGATCGAAGTCGGGGCGCCCCACGTCGACGGTGTTCGACGGCGCCGCGACAAATCCCTTGCCGTGGGTATAGGTCAGGTGCTCGTTGATCCAGTTGCGCTGCTGCGTTCCCAGCCCGGCCTGGTTCAGCTCCCGCACCGATACCATGTAGTCCTGGGTCGTCGGCTTCTTGTCCGCCCCTATGACGGTGTACCGGTCGACGTCGAGAGTCGGCGGGAAACCATAGTAGCCGCGGAACTGCTGGAGCTGCTGGAACGTCCGGGAGAGTTTGCTGGGGTCGAGCAGGCGGATGTTGGGGACCGTGCCGGTGTCGGCGGCGACCTGCTGGGCGGTGACGTCGGTGCTGGCGGCATAGTCCTGCGGCTCGACGTCCTGGATGCCGTAGGCGGCCCGGGTCGCCGCGATGTTGCGCGCGATGTAGGGCTCCTCGCGGGTCGCCTCGTTCGGCCGGACCTGGAACTGCTGGACAATCGCCGGGTAGATTCCGCCGATCACCATCGAGGACAGGACGAGGATGCCCGCGCCGAGCAGCGGCAGCGTCCAGCCCCGCTGGAAGATGTTGTAGATGAACAGCACCGCGCAGGCCAGCGAGATGAACAGCAGGATCAGCTTCGCCGGCAGCACGGCGTGTACATCGGTGTAGGACGCACCGGTCCCCACCCCGCGCGAGGAGAACACCGAGCCGAACCGGTCGAGGTAATACGCCCACGCCTTGAGCAGGGCGAGCAGCCCGAGCAGCACCGAGATGTGCGCCTTCGCCGCCGGGGTCACCCGTTCCCCCGGGGTCTGCATCCGGATTCCGCCGAACAGGTAGTGGGTCAGCAGGGTGACGAGCAACGACAGCAGCACCGCGGTCAGCAGGAAGCCGAGCAGGAACCGCTGGAAGGGATAGCTGAACGCGTAATAGCTGATGTCCCGGTGAAACTGCAGATCAGGGGTCCCGAAAGACTCGCCGTTCACCCACAGCAGCCACGTCCGCCACTGGCCGGCGGCGGACAGGCCCGCGGCCAGGCCGAACAGCGTCGTGACCGCGAGCAGGATCAGCAGCATGTACGGCTCGATCGCCGACCGGTAACGTTCCAGGTTCTGCTGCTCGGTCGACAACGGCCGAAGCGGCGGCCGTAGCCGGTACGCAAGTACGATGTTGGTTCCGACGATGATCGCCATTACCGCGCCGAAGAGGACGAACAGCAAAATCCGGGTGTAGAGGACTGTGGTGAACACCCTGCTGAAGTCGATCGAGCGGTAGAACAGCAGGTCAGTGTATAGCTGAGTGAAGACGGCGATGATCGTGATCGCGAGGACGATGACAAGCAGCACCGGCACGAGCACCTTGGTGCGGGTCAGCACCGGGCGGCGACTGGTGGTTGCCACAGGTTCCTCCGTGCGTCGGTGATTCGGGGCGCGTACCGCGCTAGTACGGCAACCTACGCCAAGGGCTCTGGGGAGATCGGAGAGGATGGGTCGGTGAACAGCCCGAACATCACGGAGTTGACCTCCGTCGTACTCGAGGTCGAGCGGCACGTCGCCGATTCCGGGTGGGATCAGCCCAGCCAGGTCTACGCGCTGGCCGACACCGCCGACCTGCTGGCGCGAGAACCCGCGCTGGCCCCCCACATCGGCGACTCCCCGCCTGGGTCACTGACCCCGGTCGAGCAGGAACCGCTGCCGGTGGGACGGCTCGACGAGGTGCTGGCGGGGATCGGATGGCCGCCGGAGGTGCTCGGGTGCGTGCTGGTCACCGAGCTTGTCGTCCTGCCGCCCAGCGCGGAGGAGGAGGCTCCGTACTCCGATCACGAGATCGAGTACTGGGCGGCGAACCATCCCGAACGCCAGGACGTCCGCCTCGCCGTCGGAGTCACCCGCAGCGGGCTGCACGCGTCCTGCCTGCGAGTCCGCGGAGACGACGAACTCGTCATCGATCCGGATCTGGCCGACAACCTCGTCGACGGGCTGCTCGCGACCTTCCAGTGAGTCGACCCGGCGGGCGGCGGCGCACGGCAGCCGCCCGTCCCCTTCCGGCACCGGCGCCACCGGGCACAACAGCAGCACCGGGCGCACACGGATGGCGCATGGCACGGATGGGGCACGCTTGGGGCGCGCTCAGCAGGACGGCACCGCCGCGGCCGGATTCGCCCGGAGGGCGTCGACGGCCTTCAGCGCGCCCGCCAGCGATTCAACCTTCACCAGGCGCGGACCGCCGGAGTCAATCGCGCGGGCGTCGCCGCAGTTCCCCGCGGGGACCAGGAAGATCGATGCCCCGGACGCCCTGGCCCCGAGGATCTTCTGCTGGATACCGCCGATCGGTCCCACCTCACCGACGGAGGTGATCGTCCCGGTGCCAGCGATGATCTTTCCCCCGGTCAACGCGCCGGGGGTGAGAAGGTCCACGATGCCCATCGCGAACATCAGCCCGGCACTCGGCCCGCCGACATCCGAGATACGGATACGAACCGTGAACGGGTAGGTCCGCTTCTCCGTCGTGGTGACACCGATCATGGCGCGAGCGGGGTCGTCGGTGGCGGCCCGAGTCGTGACGGTGGCCGTGGCCGTCTTTCCGTCGCGCTGATAGGTGACCGTCACGGGATGGCCCGGAGTCACCTTCCCGACCTGCCGGCGCAGCTCCTCCTGGTTGGCCACGGCCACCCCGCCGACCTTCGTGATCACATCGCCCGGCGTCAGCTTGCCGGTGGCCGGGGAGCCCGCGGGGACCCCGGCGACCACGACCGAACGGCCGGTGGGCGCGATACCGAGCTGCGCGAGCGCTGCCGCGGTCGCCTGGTCCTGCGAGTCGAGCATCGCCTGCGCGTTCTCCTGCTGGATCTGCTCCTGACTCGAACCGGGCGGCCGGATCAGCTCGCTGGGCACCACCGCCCGGTCGGAGTCGGACCAGTCCTGCAGCGCGGTGACGAGGTTGAGCCGGGGCGTCTCCTCGACCGTGGTCAGCTCGAGCTTGCCGGCGGTCGGATAGGTCCGCCGGCCTTCCACGGTGATCAAGGACGTCCCGTCGACGCTGCCGAGAGTGTCGGTGACCGGCCCGGGGGCCAAGGTGACGAACGGTACCGGCATCCACAGCCCCGCGACCACGAGAACCAAAGCCAGTACCGACGCGACCACGAGGGTCTGGGTGCGCCGGACCATGCTCACAGTCTATGTACCAGGGCTCACAACCCTCGTCCCAGCGTCCGGGAACCGAGGTTCGCCACGACGGCCCGGGGTTGCGATGATCGGTGCCGAAAGGCATTCGGTGGCCCGAAAGGCGCGGCGGAAGGCCGTGGCGGAGTCCCGGAAGGCCGCGCGGAAGGCCGGGAAGTGGGGAGTAAAGAGCGAGATCAAAAGCACGGTCGAGGGACTCGAAGGATCACTCGGTCCTGAACCGCCGTCCGGCGGCCGGTGAGATGCCCCGGCCGCCGGACGGAGACGATCAGGTGGACTCGGACGGCGGCGCCGTGTGTCTCTCGGAGGGCGGTGCCCCGGCCGCGGCGGACCGCCCGGGATGGCCGGGATGGCCGGGTTCGTCGAGGGCGGTAACGGTACGAACCTCGTGCTGGGTGGGGATCGGTCGGGCCAGCGCGGCCATACTGCGCCGGTAGCCCTCAATCGTGATCATGGCTTCGGAGGTGCGGTCGGGACGGCTGCGTAGGGCGACCCACGCAAGAGTTATGAGCACGGCGACGGGGGGGATCAACAGGAACCACATGGGAGCCTCGACGTCGAGACGGGCAAGAAGATGACTTATTTCTATCGTAGGGTGCCCCGATCAGCAGGCGCTTACCCATTCCGCCGCGCCATCCGCAAAAATCTGGTGTTTCCAAATGGGAACCTGCTCCTTGATGTCATCGATCAGACGACGACAGGCGGCAAAAGCCTCCGCCCGGTGGGCCGCGCCGACCGCCACGATCACGGCGGTGTCCCCGACGGCGAGGTGACCGGTACGGTGAACCACCGCGACGGCCAGCACCGGTGCGGTCGCGGCGACGTCGCCGGCGACCCGGGCGATCTCCGTGCCGGCCCGGGGATGCGCCTGATACGTCAGGTCGGTCACCCCGCGGCCCTGGTCCTGGTCCCGGACAGTGCCCACGAACAGGGCGATCCCCCCACACCGGGGAACCGCACGGCAGCCAGGCACTCGTCCACCGACAGAGCGCCGTCCCGGATCTCGGCGAGCGTCACCCGCGCGACCGGGTCCGGGTCCGGCGCGGACGACGGAGACGGCGAAGGTGACGAAGGAGGCGCGGGTGACGCGGGAGCGGTCGGCGGGGCCCCGCCAGAGAACACGTCGGTTCCACAGCTACGACCGTAACGGTCGGGGCCAGCGCCGTTTCGCCCGTTGGGCAGAAAACGCATTACCGTGGGTTCATGTGCCAACTGCGCGTGCGACTGCCCGCCTCCCGAGGAGGCTACGGCCGATGAGTGGCAACTTCCCGTTCGGCTTCACGCCCGCTGGCGGCGGCGACGAGCCCCGACCCCCCTTCGGTGGCGGCGCCCCGTTCTTTGCCGAGCTCGAACGGCTGCTGTCCTGGCATGGCGGTCCGGTCAACTGGGAGCTGGCCCGCCAGGTGGCCGTCAGATTCCTCGGCGACACCGACTCCGCGGTGTCCACGGCCCAGCGGGAGCCGGTGGGCGAGGCGATGCGGATCGCCGACGTCTGGCTCGACGCGGTGACCTCGCTGCCGGCCGGAGCCACGGCGGCCGAGGCCTGGTCGCGGCAGGAGTGGATCGAGAAGACCCTGCCGGTCTGGCAGACCCTCTGCGACCCGATCGCCACGAAGGTCGTCGAGGCGATGCGCACTGGGATCTCCAGCGGGCTGAACCAACTCGGTGGCGGCGGGATCGAGCTGCCGAGTGAGCTGCGCGGCGCGCTCCCCCCGGGGCTCAACCTCAGCGGGCTGATGGCCACCGGCGGCCCCATTATGCAGATGATGAACCGGGTCGGCGGGATGCTGTTCGGCGCCCAGGTGGGGCAGGCGATCGGCACCTTGGCCGCCGAGGTCGTCTCCTCCACCGAGGTCGGGCTGCCGCTCGGACCGGTCGGAACCGCAGCCCTGATCCCAGCGGGTGTCGTCGCCTTCGGTCAGGGCCTGGAGATCCCCGAGGACGAGGTACGCATCTACCTGGCGCTGCGGGAGGCCGCGTCCAACCGGCTGTTCGCGCACGTCCCCTGGCTACGCGCCCACGTCCTGGGCGCGGTGGAGGAGTACGCCCGCGGCATCGCGGTGGACACCGAGGCCGTCGGACGGGTGATGCGGATGGTCGACCCGACGGCGTTGATGAATCCTGAACGGCTGTCGGAGGCGCTCGGCGAGGACGTGTTCAGCGACGCCACCACCCCCGAGCAGAAGGCCGCGCTCGCCCGTCTCGAACTGATCCTCGCGCTGATCGAGGGCTGGGTCGATCATGTAACGGACGCCGCGGCCGCCGGTCATCTGCCGGCCGCGGGCAAACTACGCGAAATGGTGCGGCGCCGTCGCGCCGAAGGCGGTCCGGGCGAGCAGACCTTCGCCACGCTGGTCGGTCTCTCCCTGCGGCCACGCAAGCTGCGGGAGGCCGCCGCCTTGTGGGAGGCGGTACGGGACGCCCGGGGTCACGAGGGTCGCGACGCGCTGTGGGCACATCCCGATCTGCTGCCCACCGCGGCAGATCTCGCCGCCCCGGAGGCGTTCGTGTCCGGCGCGCCGTCGAGCGCGCTCGACGACCCGATCGGCGAAATCGAGAAACTCCGCGGCGCCCCACCCGCCGATGGCGGATCCGACGGACCAGACAAGCCGGACAGGTAACCCGGGCGGACCGGGGTGATCCACAGTTTCGTCCACAGCACGTCCACAGCG
This sequence comes from Frankia sp. CcCS3, assembly GCF_977927575.1. Classification (NCBI taxonomy): domain Bacteria; kingdom Bacillati; phylum Actinomycetota; class Actinomycetes; order Frankiales; family Frankiaceae; genus Frankia; species Frankia sp. CcCS3. Next base: position 8,844 of record NZ_CDWRCL010000040.1, on the reverse strand, counting down.
ATCCACGGGCGTTCCCCCTTCGCCGGTCGGACGTGCCACGCTGAGGATCCGCCGGTCGCCGTGACCGGCCCATCCTGGTCCGATTCCCCGGCCTCGACCGGCCGGCGGGAACACCCGGAGGATCCATGCGCCCGATCCTCAAGCCGGGCCTGCGCCGGCTCTGGCACAACAGCTCCACCCTGCAGCTCGGCATCGACACCGCACGCGCCGTCCTCCTCGCCGACCTGGCCCCGTCAGACGCCGCCCTGCTCGACGCCCTCGACGGCAGCCGCACGCTGGAGCAGCTGCGTCTCGATGGCACTCCCGCCGGCCGGGTCCTGCTCGACCTGCTCGCCGAGGCCGGCCTGCTGGACGACGCCACGGCGCCTCCCGGTGCGGCACCGCTGCCCGCGGTCGAGCATGACCGCCTGTCGCCCGATCTGGCGGCGCTGTCCCTGGTATCAGAGGATCCGGCCGGTGCGCGCCGGGTCCTCGCCACCCGCCGGGCGATGCGTGTTCTTGTGCGCGGCGCCGGTCGCGTCGGTGCTCAGGTCGCGGCCCTGCTCGCCGCGGCCGGGATCGGCCGGGTCGTCATCGACGATCCCGAGGTGACGACCGCCGCCGACGTCTCCCCGGGCGGCCTGCGCCTCGACGATGTGGGGCGTCCCCGGTCCCTGGCCACCGGCGCGGCGGTGACCCGGGCCAGCCGGCAGGCCGCCGGGCACCGCCGGCCCGACGAGGACGGGTTCGCCGCGGACCTGATTGTGCTGGCTCCGGTCGGTCTGCCGATGATCCACCCTGGGGAGTGCCTCGACCTGGAAGGCCGGGGCACCGCCCATCTCGTGGCCGGGGTGCGGGAGACCACGGGGATCGTCGGTCCGCTCGTCGTGCCGACCGTGACCGCGTGCCTGCACTGCCAGCATCTCCACCGGTACTCCCGGAACCCGGTCTGGCCGGTGCTCGCCATGCAGATGGCCCACCGCCCGGCCGCCGGGCCGGACGCCTGCGAGATCACCCTGGCGGGTCTTGTCGCCGCGCTCACCGCCATGCAGGCCCTGGCCTTTCTGGACCTCACCGCCTCGCCTCCACCCGCCCTATCCGACCTATCCGGCGTCACGGGCCCCACCCCTGGCCAACATCCCGACAACTCGGCCTACCTGCCACCGACAGCAAGCAGCAACAATGAGACCTTCGTTGCATTGACTCCCCCGCGCACAGTCCTACCGGTGACCGCCGACGGCACGCTGGAGTTCACCGTTCCCGGCTGGCGGATCCGCCGACGCACCTGGCCGGTCCACCCCAACTGTCCCTGCCGCACCGTCCGATCGGCGGCCGCGTCGGCGGACGCTTCTTCGCCAGTGGCACCTGCGTGACCGTTCCACTCCGCGGGCGGTCGCCGCGTCGACGTCCTGGAACCATTTGGCGTCCTGGAGTCATTACGCCTGGCCGGCACCCGTGACGACGCGGAACAGGGCACGATGGAGCGGTGTCCGAGATCCCACGGCGGGCTGTCGTCCGCACCGCCAAGCTGGCCACGCTTCCCATCGGCATAGCCGGCCGAGCCACCCTCGGCGTCGGCAAACGCATCGGTGGTCGCCCCGCCGAGGCCGTCGCCTCCGAGCTCCAGCAGCGCACCGCCGCGCAGATCTTCCGGGTACTCGGGGAGCTCAAGGGTGGCGCCATGAAACTGGGCCAGGCGCTGTCCGTCTTCGAGGCGGTGCTTCCCGACGACGTCGCCGGGCCCTACCGGGCGGCGCTGACCAGGCTGCAAGAGGCGGCGCCCCCGCTGCCGGCGGCGGTGGTGCACCGCGTGCTCGCCGAGGAGCTCGGAGCGGACTGGCGCTCGCTGTTCACGAGCTTCGACGACCTTCCGGCGGCGGCAGCCAGCATCGGCCAGGTGCATCGGGCGGTCTGGGCCGACGGCCGGGCCGTCGCGGTAAAGGTGCAGTATCCGGGAGCGGGTCCCGCTCTGCTCGCCGATCTCACCCAGCTCGGCCGGGCCGCTCGGCTGTTCGGCGCGGTCACTCCCGGGCTGGACATCAAGCCGCTGGTCGAGGAGCTCAAGGCCCGGATCGCCGAGGAGCTCGACTATCGGTTGGAGGCCGCCTGGCAGGGGGCCTTCGCCGAGGCGTACGCAGACGACCCGGACGTCGTCATCCCCTGGCCGCTGGCCGGTTCCGGCCGGGTGCTCGTGAGCGAGTGGATCGAGGGAATCCCCCTGTCCGTCATCATCGCGAACGGTACCCCGGAGCAGCGCGACGCCGCCGGCCTGCTGCTCGTGCGGTTTCTCTATTCCTGCCCGGGTCGCGCCGGTCTGCTGCACGCGGATCCGCATCCCGGCAACTTCCGTCTGCTGTCCGACGGGCGGCTCGGCGTCCTGGACTTCGGTGCCGTGAACCGCCTGCCGGACGGCCTGCCGGCGCCGATCGGCCGGCTGGCTCGACAGACCCTGGCCGGGGACGCCGACGCCGTCGAGCAGGGACTACGCTGTGAGGGCTTCATCCCGCCGTCAGCCGAAATCCGAGCCGAGGACCTGCTGGATTATCTGGCCCCGATGCTGGAGCCGATCGCGGTGGAGGAGTTCACCTTCTCCCGAGGCTGGCTGCGCAAGGAGGCCGCCAGGCTCGGAGACTGGCGGTCGGCGGCGGCACAGCTCGGTCGCCAGCTCAATCTGCCGCCGTCGTACCTGCTCATCCACCGGGTGACACTCGGCGCGATCGGCATCCTGTGCCAACTGGGCAGCACCGGCCGCTTCCGGGACGAGATGGATCGCTGGCAACCCGGGTTCGCCGAACCGGGGACGGCGACCGCCCGCGCGGCCGAGGACGCCAACCGGCCCGGTCGTCCCCTGCCCGCTCTTCTCGTCCAGGACGAGGTCTGGAGGTCGGCGGCCGACACTGCGGCGGCGGCCGACCGGGCCACCACCCCCGCGGCGCTGCCCATGCAGGCCGAGCCGGCCGAACCGAGCCGGCCTTCCACCCCGGCGAACCGCTCCGCCGCGGCTCGACCCCGGTCAGGCCGCAAGGCCGCCCCGCGCCGGGCACCGGACGAGGAGTCTTCTCCGACCCCGCAACCGTGACCGACGCTTATTGACGGGCCTGGCCCGACGGGTCAGCCCCCCGGCTGCTCGACGATGTCGACGCCGAGATACAGGAAACCGTATCCCTCGTCCCGGAAACGCACCCCGGCGGCGCGCAGCGCAGCCCCCCAGCCGCCCTGGCAGGTGGGATCCGCCGCCTCCGAACCGTGGTCGGCGGTCAGCAGGATCGCGGTCTCGGCCAGCAGATCCCGCTCGGCGAGCAGGTCGAGGAAGGCGCACAACCGGGCGTCCGCGTCCCGCAGCGCGGCGCGGGCCTGCTCGGAGTACGGGCCGCCCCCGTGATGCCCGGTGTCGGTAATGGTGGTGTTCCACCACATCAGGTCCGGGGGCACCGCGTCCGCCGCCCAGAGCTGCTGGACCTGCGCGAGGCCGAGCGCGTCCACCCGGGTGGACCAGGCATAGTCGGCGCTCTCCCCTACCCAGTGGGCGGTGGCGTGCGGGTCGCCGTCGGCCGGAGGCAGGTAGTCCCCCATATCGCCGGCCCCGCCGTGGTTACCGGCGGCCCGCACGAGCCCGAAGGTCGAGTAGTCCGCACCCCGGTCGACCGGTTCGTTCACGCAGGCGCTGGTCGCCCCGGGCCGGTCGCGCACGAGGGCCTCGAACAGCGTCTCCACCCCGTCCCGAAGCTGATCGCACGCGGAATGCCAGGTCCGCACGTCGTTGACGATGACCTGCTCGCCGGTCGCCCGGTCGAAGTACACGTTGTGCAGGATGCCGTGCCGGCCCGGCCCGACTCCGGTGAGCGCGGAGGTGTGGTTGGTCAACGTGACGCTGGGGAACTCGGCGATCGCGCCACCGGTCAGGGCCGTCCCGGTGGCGAGCAGACGCGCGACCCCCGGCAGCTCGCCGGTGTGCGCGAGGTGCAGGACGTCATTGCTGTTTGCCCCGTCCCAGAGCAGGCCGACGACGTACCGGGCCCCTGGGCCCACCAGATCGGTGAGCGGCGTCCCCTCCACATCCGCCATGGTCACGCCGGCGAGGGCCGCGAGGGTGGGTCCGATGTCGATGACCCGCGCCGCGCCGGCCCGCGGGCCCCGGGCCCGCACGCCCGCGCCGGACAGGATCAGCGGAGCCCGGGACTGGCCGGCATCCAACGATCCGTGCTCACCCAGGTGGCCGCCGCGGTCGGGCCAGTAGTGCCGGGGGGTGTGTACGACGATCAGATCGGGTGAACGGCTGGGATCGGCGAAGGCGGACAGCAGTCGCCGTCCGGCGAACGGGTAGGAGTTGCGCTCGTTCGGTGGTGACGGGTCGGCGAGCGCCGCCGCGAGCGGCACGCCGTGCATCGGATCCTCCGACCCGAGCGGGTCACGCCCGAAGCGGAGCTCCCGGGGACCGTCCGGATCGGCCACCGGCAACCGCGACGAACCGATCGCGTTCGCCACGTAGAGCCAGCCGGAATCGACCCAGGCCACGAGATCCACGATCGCGGCCAGCTCGGGACTGGTGAGGACGGCAACGGCCAGAGAAAGATCGTCGGATGCGGTCAGTCCCGGCGCTCCGGCCGGACCCGCACCTGTGGACACCGGGTAGACACGCTCGCTGCTGGGCACGCCGGAACAGTACCGGGGCCGCGGGCACCACCGGAAGAAAAAGCGCGGCAACACCGGTGGACGGGACACCGACGATCCGGTGTCCCGCCCGTGCTGGTGCGGCGATGCCACCGCCGCCCCCATGTGATCAACGGGTGGCACGGAGGGCTCAGGCGGCGACCTCTTCTTCCTTGCGCTCCTTGCGCGGACGGCCGCGGGGCCGCTTGCGCGGGACGACGCTACCGGTCACCAGCAGCTCGCCACCCCACACTCCCCAGGGCTCGGCACGGTCGAGCGCGGCGGACAGGCACGCCGCCCGGATAGGGCAGGTTCGGCAGACGGCCTTGGCGGTCTCCACGTCCGCCGGGGACTCAGCGAAGAACATGTCAGGATCTACGTCCCAGCAGGGCAGGACGAGACGATCCCGCTCGATCCGGGAAACGACCGAGGGGTCGAACACCGGTGTCACCTCCGAGACAGGTTGGTCTTCGGGTGGGATGAAGGAAGCGAAACGACAAAGGCCGCGGTCCCCATCGGGATCCGCGGCCTCGGATTCGGCTCCAGTCGGCGCTAGTCCAGGAGCGGATCGTGGGCGGATCCCCGGAAGGTGAGGTGACGGTGTGCATAGCCGGACGCCGACGCCACGCTCCCCGCCGGGTTCGGGAACGCGGACTCCTGGGCCGACAGATCATCGGCTTGGACCGTGAGGACGGCGGCGGACGTACCACGGTCGGCGGGCGCACCAATGACGGCACCGACGACGGCATTCATGAAGGCCGCGCCGTGCCGGTTCTCCCACGGACGGGTGATCTCGGCGACAGCTCTGTCCATCACAATGCTGAACATGACGAAATCACCTCCTTCTCTGTGGGCTCGGGAGTCCGTGGGTGCCGGAGTCCGTGGGTGCCGACGGGTATCACTCCACATGCCTGCTTCAGGCGTCCTCGGTGACGGTAGAAGCTCGCCGCGCGAACCACAACATATTTTCTGTGTCGCGCCGCGGACACTTCCAGTTACGAAGCGTCGGGCGGCGTGCCGGGCTCCAATGACTCCGCCACCGGCGGCGACCCGACCGGCGGCGGCGTGCGCCCCGAGACGAGGGCGAGTACGTCCTCCCCGTAACGGTCGAGTTTGGCCTGTCCGATGCCGGGCAGCCGCACGAGCTCGGCCACCGTGCTCGGCCGGCTCTCGGCGATCGCCTGCAGCGTGGCGTCGGTGAAGACGACGAAGGCCGGTGCCCCCTGTTCCTTCGCCCGCGCCGAACGCCACGCCCGCAGGCGCTCGAACAGCGCGGCGTCGACGTCGCCGGGGCAGCCCTCGCAGCGTCCGACCCGCGCATGCACACCCGTCAACGACCGGCCGCACGTCCGGCACCGCACCGCCGATCTGCTCCGGGACCGACCCGGGCTGGCCTCCTCCGCCCCAGCCACGGGCCTCGTGCCCTCGCCTCGCCCCCCGTGGCGGACGCCGGCCGCGGGCTCCCGGCGCATCGGGCGCAGATCGTCGAGGAACCGGGACGGCCGCCGCGACCGCCGGCCGCCCTCTGCCCGGGACAGCGCCCAGGACAGGACAAGGTGCCTGCGGGCCCTGGTCACCCCGACGTAGAGCAGGCGACGTTCCTCGGCGATCTGCTCGGCGGTCCTGGCATGGACGAGGGGAAGCGTGCCCTCGGTCAGCCCGACGAGGAACACCGCATCCCATTCCAGGCCCTTGGCGGTGTGCAGGGTCGACAGGGTCACCCCCTGCACCGTCGGCTGATGCTCGTGGGTCGCGCGGTCGCCGAGCTCGGCGACGAAGGCCTCAAGGTCGGCCTCGGGCGAACGGGCGGCGAGATCGCCGGCCAGCCGGTGCAGCGCGGCGAGGTTCTCCCATTGTTCCCGCTCGGCGCCCGAGCCCACCGTCGGCTGGTCCGCCCGCCAGCCGAGCGCCGCGAGGATGTCGGCGACGACGGCCGTGAGTCCCTCCGGGCGGTCGGTGTCGGCAGAGCGCACCGCGGCCCGCAGCAACCGCATGGCTGCGACGACCTCGCTCCGCTCGAAGAACTTCTCCCCGCCCCGGAGCAGGTAAGCGATGCCGGCCCCGCCGATCGCCGCCTCATACGCCTCGGACTGGGCATTCGTGCGATACAGCACGGCGATCTCACTCGCCGGCACGCCCTGGTCGAGCAGCCGGCGGATCCGGGACGCCACCGCGGCGGCTTCCGCCGGCTCGCTGTCGCACTCCAGCCACACCGGGGCGGGACCCTCCGGGCGGGCAGCGATGAGGCGGGCCGCCGGGGCCGCCCGCATCAGGGTGTTCGCGAGTTCGACCACCTGGAGGGTGGACCGGTAGTCCCGGATCAGACGCACCACGGCCGCGTCCGGGAACCGGCGCGGGAACCCGAGCAGGTGCTCGGGCGACGCCCCGGTGAACGAATAGATCGTCTGATGGGGGTCCCCGACGACACAGAGGCTGTCGCGCTCCCCCAGCCAGGCGTCGAGGACACGCTGTTGCAGGTCGTTGACATCCTGATACTCGTCAACGACGAAATGGCGGTATCTGGCCCTGACCTCGGCCGCGACCCAGCTGTGCTCCTCGATCATCGCCGCGGTCAGCAGCAGCAGATCCTCCATGTCGATCACACCGGCGTCGCGCTTGACCTCCTCGTACGCGGCGTAGAGCCGGGCGACCGTCTCGGGGGGGGTGGCGGTCTCCCGCCCGCTCGCCGCCGCCATCCGGGCGTAGTCCGCCGGGCCCACAAGCGTCGCCTTCGCCCACTCGACCTCCGAGGTGAGGTCGCGCAGCTCGGCCCGGTCCGGCCGCAGGTGCAGGCGGGCGGCCGCCCGCACCACGTACGGGATCTTGCTCTTCTCCACCCTGGGCAGCGCGACCCCGGCGACCGGCGGCCAGAAGTACAACAGTTGCTTGAGAGCCGCGGAATGGAACGTCCTGGCCTGCACTCCATCAACACCCATGGCCCGCAACCGGCCGCGCAGCTCTCCCGCGGCCCTGGCTGTGAAGGTCACCGCCAGGATCTGACCCGGCCCGACCCCCCCCTGCGCGACCATGTGCGCGACTCGATGGGTGATGGTGCGCGTCTTACCCGTACCGGCGCCGGCGAGGATGCAGACCGGTCCGAGCGGAGCTCCGGCCGCGACCCGCTGTTCGGGATCGAGCGCGGCGAGCAGATCGTTGCCCGACCGCACACGGGCGGCCTGGGCGGCGAGGGCAGGCGGTCCGGACATCATCCGATACGGTAGTCCCCGCCGCGCGGCGGGAACCGACGGCGCCGCGGTGGGGTTACATGAACCGTTGTGTCACCAGCGGCTTGGAGGCCCTTTCGTGCTCACGATCTACACGACTTCCTGGTGTGGCTACTGTGTTCGGCTGAAGCGCCAACTCGACCATGCCGGCGTCGAGTACACGACCGTTGATATCGAGCAGGACCCGACAGCAGAGCAACGTGTCCGCGATGCGAACAACGGGAACGCGACCGTACCGACCGTGCTCTTTCCCGATGGCACTGTGATGACGAACCCAAGCCTTCGCCAAGTCACAGAGAAGGTCACTTCTGCCGCATAACGGATACGTAGAGCAACGACATCTCGGGAGTTCTTACCTTCCCACTGCACACGCGGCCGGCTCGTGGGACGGTGTCCGTCACTGCCCGTGAAGTTTGTGGGAGAGTTCGGCCTGTGTCGTCAGCACCTTCAGAACAGGCGTGGAGCACCGTCGATGCCGCGCTGCGGGCCGCCAGTGCCCTTCACCGGATGGAGACGGCCTGTTTCGTCGTGGTATCGACGACGACCGCGAGCTATCTCCGGGTGACAGGTCCCTCCGCTGGTCTCGACGAGGGAACGCACTACCCCCGGGGGGACAGCCTGGTCGCCCGCGTGCTCGACGGCACGCCCGCCACGGCGTCCGGTCTCGGCCCGACGCACGCCGGATCCGACACGGCCGAATACCGCCAGCTCGGGATACGCAGTCATGTCACGATGCCGGTGGTCCGCGCGGACGGTCGGCTGGTGGGCCTCCTCGTCGGCCTGGACCGCAGCAAGGTGATCGTATCGGCCGACATCCTGGCCCTGCTGCGCGGGGTGGCCGATGCACTCGCGGCCACCGGGGACGTTCCCGTGCCGAGCCCGCCGACGGTCTCCGCGAACGGTCCCCGGCCGCCCGGCGGCCCGACCCCCCCGGGCCCACCGGCGGCCCCGCGCCCACCGGGGCGGATACCCACCCCGCAGACCATCGCGC